>CAVIKQ010000047.1:0-12063 GCA_963643305.1 Eggerthellaceae bacterium | reverse complement strand
ACTTCTACGCCATGTTAAACAAAATTTTCGAACTGTAAATATATGCAAAAATTTCTTACATTTAGAGTTTTAGGATGATTTTTTTTCTTAGTTTTGTAGTCCTTATGCAGAAATAGACAATTTTTAAAATAACTTTTAATAAAATTAACAGAAAATGGCACGTGAAATAAAATTCTCCCTTGTTTACAGAGACATGTGGCAGTCTTCGGGGAAATATGTCCCTAAAGTTGAAATGCTTAAGAAGATTGCACCTGTTATCATAGATATGGGTTGCTTCGACCGTGTTGAAACCAACGGTGGAGCATTTGAGCAGGTAAACCTCCTATTTGGAGAGAATCCTAACAAAGCTGTAAGAGAGTGGACAGCTCCTTTTAACAAAGTTGGCATACAGACCCACATGTTGGAGCGTGGTCTTAACGCACTTAGGATGAACCCTGTTCCGGAGGATGTACGTAAACTTATGTACAAGGTTAAAGCTAAACAGGGAACCAATATCTCTCGTTCATTCTGCGGACTTAACGATCACAGAAACCTTAAAGGCTCTGTTATTGGGGCCAAAGAGGGTGGCATGATCTCTCAGGTTGCCTTGAGTATCACCTACTCTCCTGTACACACTGTAGAGTACTACATGGGTATTGTTGAGAAAGTTGTTGAATATGGTGCAGATGAGATCTGTCTTAAAGATATGGCAGGTATCGGACGTCCTGCATTCCTTGGTGAGCTTACAAAAGCTATCAAAACAAAATTTCCGCATATCAAGGTTCAGTATCACGGACATTCCGGTCCCGGTTTCTCAGTAGCCTCAATGCTTGAGGTTGCACGTGCAGGTGCAGACTACTTGGATGTTGCAATGGAGCCGCTTTCATGGGGTAAGATTCATCCCGATGTTATTACCATTCAGGCAATGCTAAAGGATGCCGGCTTCCTTGTTAAGGATATTAACATGGATGCCTATATGGCGGCACGTTCTCTTACACAGAGCTTCATAGATGACTATCTTGGCTATTTCATTGAGCCAACCAATTATGTATCTTCTTCATTGCTTGTAGGTTGCGGACTTCCTGGAGGTATGATGGGCTCTATGATGGCAGACCTTAAAGGTTTCCATAATGCAATCAACCTCTCATTGCGTAATCAGGGCAAGAAAGAGCTCTCTATAAACGACCTTGTTGTAATGTTGTTCCAGGAGGTAGAGTATGTATGGCCAAAATTAGGCTATCCACCATTGGTAACACCATTCAGCCAGTATGTAAAGAACACTGCTCTAATGAACCTTATGAGCACTCTTAAAGGGGAACCAAGATGGAAAAACATAGACAAGGATACTATGAACATGATTTTGGGCAAGACCGGTACACTTCCGGGAGAGCTTGCTCCTGAGATTGTTCAGATAGTTAAGGATAAAGGTCTTGAATTCTACACCGGCAACCCACAGGATGCGTTCCCTAATGAGCTTCCTAAGTTCATTCAGATGATGAAGGATGAGGGTTGGGACAGAGGTCAGGATGATGAAGAGCTGTTTGAGTTTGCAATGCACGAGAGACAGTACAGAGATTACAAGAGCGGTGCAGCCAAGAAACGTTTTGAGGCAGAGTTGGAGCAGGCTAAAGAGAAAGCCAACGCACCTATTGTTATTACCCGTCCTGTTGTTGAGATGCCTAAGTTTGACATTGATGCGCTTGTTGCAAAATTCCCTAATGCAACCCCTGTTCAGGCTCCGGTTAAAGGGCAGGTTATCTGGCAGTATGATGTTGCCGACAACTCAACCGCCCCTAACATTGGAACCGCTTTCGAAGAGGGCAAGCCATTCTGCTTTGTAGAGGCATTCTACGGGCCTGAGGAGGTTAAGGCTCCTAAGACCGGTAAGGTTGTTGCCGTTTGCGCAAAACAGGGAGATAAGGTTGCCAAGGGTGAGATTCTTGCCTTTATTGAATAGTTAAACTATACAACTTCTTATACAGAATATAACAGCGAGGGTGACTAAAAGAGTCACCCTCGCTGTTGTCTTTTTATACATTTTTTGTACTCCCGAACGGAATCGAACCGTTACCCTGAGAACCGGAATCTCATATTCTATCCTTTAAACTACGGGAGCCTCATTTACTAAGCAAACGTAAAGCACAAATCAGATTAAAACAATCTCTCTTTTAACGTTTACCAAGGAGTTGTTCTAAAATGTCGCAAATTTATAAAAATTAAAACAGTTTTTTATATTTGCACCAAATTTAACACTTTTTGATATGAAAGCTTATGTATTTCCCGGTCAAGGAGCACAATTTACCGGCATGGGGAAAGATCTGTATGATAACAACCCTATAGCCAAACAGATGTTTGAGGAGGCCAACGAGATTTTGGGATTCCGCATTACAGACATTATGTTCACAGGCTCGGCCGACGATCTTAAACAGACAAAAGTAACACAACCTGCAATATTCATTCACTCTGTCATTTTATCAAAATGTATAGAGGATTTTAATCCCGATATGGTTGCAGGACACTCCCTTGGAGAGTTCAGCGCATTGGTGGCCGCCGGAGCAATGAGTTTTAGAGACGGCCTTGTTTTAGTCTCTAAAAGGGCAATGGCAATGCAGAAAGCATGCGAGGCAAAGCCATCATCAATGGCAGCCATCCTTGGGTTAGATGACAAGACTATAGAGGATACCTGCATGGAGGTAAGAAACAGCGGAGCAGGAGTTGTGGTTGCAGCAAACTATAACTGTAACGGACAGGTTGTAATATCCGGAGAAACCGAGGCTGTTGAAACAGCCTGTGCCAAGCTAAAAGAGGCCAAGGCAAAAAGAGCGCTGCTTCTGCCTGTTGGAGGGGCATTTCATTCACCGCTTATGGAACCTGCACGCGCAGAGCTTGCAGAGGCAATAGAGGCAACGGTTATAAATGAGCCTGTCTGTCCTGTATATCAGAATGTAGATGCCCTGCCTCACACAAATCCGGCAGAGATAAAGAAGAATCTGCTAATTCAGCTCACCGCTCCGGTAAAATGGACACAGATAGTTGAAAAGATGACCGCAGACGGGGCAACGGAGTTTGTTGAATTAGGCCCCGGCAAGGTACTTCAGGGACTGATAAGCAAAATATCACCGGCTGCAACGGTAAGTGGCAGACAGTAATATATTATGGTATATGGCTTCCCGACAATTATGGTATTTGTCGGGAAGTTTGTTATATATAAACCGGCTTTGTTACAAAGGAAAAGATTATGCAAAAACTATTGGGAATGTGGTAGTTTTTACATAATTTTGAACGGATATTGGCGCTTGTATTGTGTTGAGTAACTTACAATTATTAAGCATAATACCTACTTTTATATAAATTTGATAACAATTAGCAATTGTTTAGATAAATTACATCTGAATAATTGTAACGTTTTATAAATACTAAAACAACAAAAATATTTTTAATAATAAGAAATGGCTAAAGAGAAAACATTTATTACCTGTGATGGTAACTATGCTGCGGCGCATGTTGCTTACATGTTCTCGGAGCTTGCAGCTATTTATCCTATCACACCATCATCAACTATGGCCGAACTTGTTGATGAATGGGCAGCCTACGGTAAGACAAACATTTTTGGAGAGAAGGTAAAAGTTGTAGAGATGCAGAGTGAGGGGGGCGCCGCAGGTGCCGTTCACGGCTCTTTACAGGCCGGTGTGCTTACAACCACCTTTACCGCATCTCAGGGATTGTTGCTAATGATTCCTAACATGTACAAGATTGCCGGCGAGCTGCTCCCTGCTGTGTTCCATGTTTCTGCCAGAGCACTTGCTTCTCACGCGCTCTCTATTTTTGGAGACCATCAGGATGTAATGGCAACACGTCAGACAGGCTTTGCAATGCTTGCATCTGCCAGTGTACAGGAGGCTTTGGATCTTGCAGCTGTTGCTCACCTTGCTACAATCAAATCCTCTGTTCCGTTTGTTCACTTCTTTGACGGATTCAGAACATCTCACGAGATACAGAAGATAGAGGATATAGACCAAGAGGAGCTGAAGAAACTTGTAAGTACCAAGTCATTGGCAAAATTCCGCGCAAGGGGATTAAACCCTAACGCTCCTGTTACCAAGGGTACAGCCCAGAATGCCGATGTGTATTTTCAGAACAGAGAGGCTTGCAATACATATTACGATGCTGTTCCGGATATTGTTGCAAGATATATGGGAGAGGTTGGAGAGCTTACCGGACGTAAATATCTTCCTTTCGACTACTACGGAGCTGCCGATGCAGAGAATGTAATTGTAGCAATGGGTTCTGTTACAGAGACTGCAAAAGAGGCTGTTGACCATCTGAGAGCAAAAGGGGAGAAGGTTGGAGTACTTACAGTAAGGCTTTACAGACCTTTCTCATCTAAATATTTCATGAGGGTGCTTCCTAACAGCGTTAAGAGGATAGCTGTGTTAGACAGAACCAAAGAGCCGGGAGCAGTTGGAGAGCCTCTATATATAGATGTAAAGAGCACTCTTGCAGAGGTTGGTTCAAAGATAAAGGTTATTGGAGGCCGTTACGGTCTTTCCTCTAAAGACACCTCTCCTGCCCAGATACTTGCAGTATATGACAATCTAAAGGCAAAAGAGCCTAAGAACGACTTTACAATTGGTATAGTAGATGATGTTACATTCAAATCACTTAATGTTGAGGAGGAGATTTCGCTTGCCAAACCTGGCACATATGAGTGCAAGTTCTTTGGATTGGGTTCAGACGGTACTGTTGGAGCAAACAAGAATACCATTAAGATTATAGGTAACAACACCCCTAAGTATTGTCAGGCATACTTCGACTACGATTCAAAGAAATCGGGAGGATTTACCTGTTCTCACCTGAGATTCGGTGACTATCCTATCACCTCTCCATATTTGGTTTCAACTCCCGATTTTGTTGCATGCCACGTTACATCATACCTAAGCAAGTACGATGTTTTAAGAGGCATAAAGAAAAACGGAACAATGCTGTTGAACAGTCTATGGAGCGTTGAGGAGACTCTTGCCAAGATTCCAGATCATGTTAAGGCCATAATAGCCAAAAAGAATGTTACTCTTTACATTATAAATGCAACAAAGATTGCAGAGGAGATTGGGCTTGGAAACAGAACCAATACCATACTACAGTCTGCATTCTTTAAGATTACCAACATTATTCCTTACGACCTTGCTGTTGCACAGATGAAGAAAGCCATAGACAAGAGCTACGGCAAGAAGGGTGAGAATATTGTAAACATGAACTATGCAGCTGTAGACAGAGGCGGTGAGTATGTTAAGGTTGAGATTCCTACAGAGTGGAAGAATATCTCAATGTCAAAATTTGAGCCTGAAACAGTAAAACGCCTTGCTCCTGAATGGGTTAAGAATGTAGCCGACATAGTTAACGCTCAGTGCGGAATAGACCTCCCTGTAAGTGCATTCAAAGATTATGCAGACGGAGCTATCCCTGCCGGAACTGCTGCATTTGAGAAACGTGGCATTGCAACACATATTCCTGCCTGGATTCCTGAAAACTGTATCCAATGCAACCAGTGTTCGTTTGTCTGCCCTCACGCAGCCATTCGTCCGTTCCTTCTCACAGATGAGGAGGCTGCCAAAGCCCCTGCAACCGTTAAGAAGGCTGCTGCAAACGGCCCTGCATTTAAGGGATTGTCCTTTACCATGCAGGTAGATCCGTTAGACTGTACGGGTTGCGGCAACTGTGCCGATGTTTGTCCTGCAAAGAACAAGGCTTTGGTTATGGAGCCGGCAGATACTCAGCTTGCAGAGCAGACTAACTTTGATTATCTGAACGCACATATAGGGTACAAAGACAATATTGTTCCTAAAGCCCAGAATGTTAAGAACTCTCAGTTCTCCCAGCCTTTGTTTGAGTTCTCAGGAGCTTGTGCAGGTTGTGGCGAGACTCCATACATTAAAGCTATTACCCAGCTGTTTGGAGACAGAATGATAGTTGCAAACGCTACCGGTTGCAGCTCTATCTACAGCGGTTCGTTCCCTGCATCTCCATACTGCAAAGACAGGAACGGCAGAGGTCCTGCATGGGCTAACTCTCTGTTTGAGGATAATGCAGAGTTTGGTCTTGGTCTAAGGCTTGGTTCCCAGAGGCTGAGGGAGACTGTTGCCAAACTTATGGCAGAGGGTCTTGAGTGCAGCTGCTGTTCTGCAGAGCTTAAAGCTCTGTTTGCAGAGTGGCTGAGCAATAGAGAGGATGTAGAGAAGACAAAAGCAATTGCAGAGAGGATTGTGCCTATGATGGAGCAATGCAACTGCGATATTTGCAAACAGCTTATTGAGTACAAAGATCTGTTAGTGCCTCGCAGCCAGTGGATAATTGGCGGTGACGGTTGGGCTTACGATATTGGATATGGCGGATTGGATCATGTTCTTGCATCGGGAGAGAATGTAAATGTGCTTGTTCTCGATACAGAGGTTTACTCAAATACGGGTGGACAGTCATCTAAATCTACCCCTGCCGGTGCAGTGGCAAAATTTGCTACATCGGGAAAGAAAATTCGTAAGAAAGATCTTGGAATGATGGCAATGAGCTATGGTTATGTGTATGTGGCACAGGTTGCCATGGGCGCAAATCAGGCACAGTTCCTTAATGCCATTAAGGAGGCTGAGGCTCACAACGGCCCATCTTTGATTATTGCATACGCTCCATGTATAAACCATGGCCTTAAAGCCGGTATGGGTCACAGCCAGAAGGAGGAGAAGAATGCTGTAGAGTGCGGTTACTGGCATCTGTACAGGTTTAATCCGGAACTTGAGGCAGAGGGCAAGAATCCGTTTACATTGGATAGCAAAGAGCCTGACTGGAGCAAATTCCAAGATTTCCTAAAGGGTGAGGTTAGATATGCCTCTTTGAGCAAGACCTTCCCTAATGAGGCTGCTGAGCTGTTTAAACTTACAGAGGAGTTTGCAAAACTAAGATTGGAGTCTTATAAGAGACTGGCAAAATAGTTGCTACTTACAGTAGTTTTTAAATATTACGGCCGGGGTTTGTGATTCAATCCCGGCCGTTTTATGAAGCGAGGGTGACTTTTTTAGCCACCCTCGCTTTATATATGCAAAGTTGTCTTTGCCTTATGAATTGCGGAATTATTAATATCCCGGATTCTGCTGGTTCCCCAATACAGGGTTTGCGTTAATCTCATCCTCAGGAATAGGAAGGATAGTTTTATAGAAGCTCCTGTCTATAGATTTCTCTCTGTGTGTAATGGTAACAGCAGGAGTAATCATCTCGTCGCAGAATGTAACTGTCTTATTGCAACGCATCATATCAAAGAATCTGTGTCCCTCTGCAAACAGCTCCTTGCTTCTTTCATCGAGAATCATATCCAATGTGATATTTGCAGCTGTAGCCTCTGCCAAGTTTGGCGAACGTTTACGAATCTCCTGCAGATATTTTGCAGCAGCAGCCTTGTCTGGAGAGGATTTAAGAAGAGCTGCCTCCGCTGCTATAAGATATACCTCAGACAATCTTATAACCTTAACATTCACTGCGGTTGTAGTTCCCTCTTTGTCTCCCAGGCTGTATTTTACACAACTTCCTTTTCTGTCTATGCCCTGTTCATCTGCAATCTCATCCTCCTCCATAACAGACCATCTTACATCGTCCGGGTCTGCAGCCAATCTGTTAAGGAAATAGTCACTTGCCATAAACCAGCCCATTGCACCCTTCTTTTTGCCATATCTCATAAGATAGAATCCAAGAGAACCTGTGCCTAAATCGGCCTCATCTGCATAGATAGCTATCTCTAAGATAGACTCGCTGCCAAATTGAGTTGTCCATGACGATGCCCAATTGTCATTTGTGTACAATTTATACTTGCCGGAATTGATTACCTCTTGTGCAGCAGTAAGGGCTCCGTCGTAATCCTGCATATAAAGTTTTACTCTGGCCTCAATAGCCCTGTTTGCAAAATAGTTGAAATATCCGTCTTTCTTAGATTGTGACATCAAAGCAGCTCCCTCGTTCAAATCTTTAAGAATCTGAGCGTAGTTCTGCTCTACCGTTGCCCTTTCAGGCTGTGCCGTAGCATCCAAAACTTCAAGAATATTAGGAACACCATAAGCAGATTTGTTCATATTGTATGGCTGCCCGTAAAGACGTACAAGGTCAAAATAGATACATGCACGTGCAGTAAGAGCCTCTCCCTTTACCTGATTGTACGCATCTGAATTCAATGATTCTATATTTTCTATCAGGTTGTTCACCTGTGTCATACAGTGGTACATTTGAGACCAAAGGCCGGCGTAACTGCCTCTGTTTGGCTGATGGTTGAATACATACATGTCATCGAGACCTCTACCTTGAGATGTAATACCCAAGTCTCCTCCCTTAATATCTCCGTACATAATAAAGTTACGTCCGTAGTAAGCATAGCTGGACATCTTTCTCATAATGCCGTTCATCATAACCTCTGCATCTCTTAAAGAGGTTACTGAGCTTTTAGAATCGCTCTGGTTTGTAGGCTCTCTGTCTAAGAAATCATCACACGAGAATGTAACAAGAGACAGAGCTGCTACAATGAATATGTTAAATATCTGTTTAATTTTCATAATTATCTAAATTTTAAGAATTAGAAACTAAGTTCAACACCAAATGTATATGTCTTTCCAATAGGTGTCTCCCAACCTCTTGTATAGTACTCGTTAACCTCCGGATCATACTCTTTGTGTGCAGCCCAAGTAAGCAGGTTAGAGCCATTGAAATATACTCTTGCATTTGAAACGCCCACCTTGCCAACAATATTCTTAGGCAGATTGTATCCTATAGAGATTGTCTTTAGTCTTATATAATCACCGTTATGAAGGTGTCTGCTACTCTTCTGGTTAACATCCTCCATATCCACAGCTATACGCTGAGGGTATTTTGCATTTGTATTTGTAGGTGTCCATGAGTTGGTGTATGCTGTCTTTGACATTGTTCTCTCCCAGTAGTAACCGTCATCGTTACAATCTCTGTCTGCAGCATCGTAAGTCTTGCTGCCTAATCTGTAAGTAAAGTTCAATCCAACAGAAAGCCCTTTATATGTAACATCTGTATTGATACCGCCAAATACCTTAGGCATCATGTCGTGCAGAATAACGTTATTGGCCTTTTTATAGCTATAAGTTACAGGTCTGCCGTTTATTTCAAGGTCTGCAGTATAAGTCTCTCCCTCTTCCGGATTTATATACCACATATTCTTACCATTCTCTTTATTGGTACCTGCCCACTCCAAGCCGTAAAGAGCTAATGTAGACTCACCCTCTCTGTAGATATATCTTGCTCTTGCATCTCCTCCGGTTGGATCATACCAGATTATATCCTGCCCACCGTAAAGTTTTGTAACCTTAGACTTAATGAATGAAGCGGTAAGGCTTGCACTCCATGTAAGGTCTCTTGTTCTTATTATATCTCCGCCTAACTCAATCTCAAGGCCTTTATTGTTAATCTCTCCAACATTTTTAAGAGTTGAGCTGAATCCTGTGGTGTATGAAATTGGAACATCCTGCAACAGATCTTTTGAATCTCTGTTAAAGTACTCAATTGTACCGTAGAGTCTCTGATCCCAGAATCCGAACTCAGCTGCAACATTATATGTATAACTTGTCTCCCAAGAGAGTGTAGGGTCTGCAACGTTGCTAAGACCTCCACCAGGGTTAGTCATATATTTAGAGCTATAGCTTGTTAATGCTCTCCAACCATAGTTGCTTGACGGAAGAGTACCGTTAATACCGTATGAAGCTCTTAGCCTTAAATTGGAAACCCAGTGAATATCCTTCATAAATTTCTCATTGTTAATCTTCCAAGAGCCTGCAACAGACCAGAAATTACCCCAACGGTTGTCTGAACCCAATCTCGAAGAGCCGTCACGCCTAAAGCTGCCTGAAACATAATATCTTCCGTCGTAGTTATACTCTGCCTTTGAAAGGAAAGATGCAATGGTGTTACCCCAGCTGTATGCGTTTGCATCCAATTTGCCGGCAGTTGCAACGGTATGAAGGGCACTTGTAGGGAGGTTTGTTCCCGAAGCCCTTGCAAACTCTGTCTTGTTCTCCTCTGCCTCAAAACCTGCAAGAACGTTAACATTGTGTTTCTCTGCAAAATCTCTGTTCCAATTTAAAGTTGTAGATGAAACCCATTTTGAAACAGTTGTATTCATATCTGTAGCAGAACCATTGTCAGATGAGCCGTTAAAGTGGTCTGCACTGTAGTAGATAAAATCGTGAATATTTGTATAATCGTATGAGAATATACTTCTTAATACAAGTTCGGGTAAAATCTTTATAGAGAGATTTTCGCTTGCAGCAACCTTTGTTGTCTTTGAGCTGTTCTCCCACTGTGTGTTGTAGTAAACAGGGTTGTAAGCGTAACTTCCAAATCTTGCTGTCCAAGGTTCACCTGTCTTGTAGTCGGTTGGCCAGTAGAAAGGCCACAACAGGTTTCTCGACTGCATGAAGTAGTTGCTTCCCAAAGATCTTGTATCATTGTAACCCTCTTTAGTTGTTCTTGCAACATTAACCTGAGTTAACAACTCAACATGCTTGCCAACCTTCTGGCTTAAGTTAACTCTACCCGAAATACGGTCATACTCATTAGTAATAACCCTACCTTTATCTGATGTGTAAGCAATTGATGAATAGTAGTTTGTATTCTCTGTACCACCACTTACAGAAAGATCGTATGTCTGATATACAGCTGTACGGAACAGCTCTTTATCCCAATCGAAATATTTACCCTCTCTGTTCTCTATACCATCTGTCATACCGGTAATGGTAAGAGTGTTAACGGTATTGTCTGTAGTGGAGAACTTGTAGCCATGTTTGTTAAACCTCTTGTTCAACTGTCCAAGAGCCACTGCATCTCCATCTGCAGCATTGGTTTTTGTATTCCAAAACATTTGATAATACATCTCAGCCTGTGCTTGCGGTCCGGCAAGCTCATGGTTATTGTATGCCCAAGTTGGAGTAATACCTACAGATGCTTTAAGAGTTACGGTTGGTCTTCCCAACTTACCCTTCTTTGTAGTAATAACAACAACACCGTTTGCAGCACGCGAGCCGTAAAGAGATGAAGCGGCAGCATCTTTCAATACTGTAATGCTCTCTATGTCGTTAGGGTTAAGAGTACTCATAACGTTGTTGGTAGCATAGATATAGTCACTCATCTGGCCTGAGTCTCCCGATGTTACAGGAACTCCATCTATTACATACAATGGTTCGTTAGATGCGTTCATAGAGCCTATACCCCTGATTCTCATACTTGAAGTTGAGCCGGCCTGACCAGAATTGGTTGTTACCTGCAAACCTGCAACTTTACCGTTAAGGGCATTCTCAAATGATACCTGAGGAGCATCTTTAAGAGCCTCTTTCTTTACTACAGAAGCAGAACCTGTATATGTACCCTTCTTTGCGGTTCCGTAAGCAACAACTATTGTCTCCTCCAACGCAATTGCATCAGGAGCAAGAGCAACGTTAATCACCGCACGGTTGTTAACAGGAATCTCTTGTGTAATAAAGCCTACGGTTGAGAAAACAAGTACACCGTTAGGATCTACTGTAATGGAATAGTTACCGTCATCGTCTGAATAAGTTCCGGTAGTAGTACCTTTAACAGAAATAGTGGCATAAGGAAGCGGACTCCCGTCATCCGATGCTGTTACCTTTCCGGTAACTTTCAACTGGGCAAACGCTATGTTCACACATATCATCCCCAGCATAAGCAGGAAGATTCTTTTCATAAATCAAATTTATACGTTAATAAATAAAAATTGTATTTTCTTGTGCTAACAAATTTACTCAAAAAACAAAAAGATTCTTTTTAATCAAAAAAATATAGCAGACCCTTAAAAAACGCAAGTTCTAATTGTTAAGAATAATTAGAGTTCTAATAACAATCTTTATTAAAATATCCTCTTGCTATTCACTTTTACAACAAAACAACTTTTTTAAATTGTAAAAAAATTTCTTTCGCAGCCCAAAATAAGAACAATTATGTTACAAAAACCTCGCAAACCATGAATTTTATTAATGGAAAAGCATTTTTTTGTTCATTTGTATTTGATAACCATAATAT
>CAVIKQ010000046.1:0-12120 GCA_963643305.1 Eggerthellaceae bacterium | reverse complement strand
CCTTAGAGGAACCGAACATCTCCTCTCCCCCATCTTGCCTTGAGAGGTCTACAGATGTTTTTACCACGTTGTACGCCTTCTTTGAGGTTGCCAAGGAGAGCACCATAACAACACCTGCCCCAACAAGGAATATTATAGGAGTTTTTGCCGAGCCGTTAAGAGAGCCCATTAGCATTGTGTCTGGATCTGTTGCTCCCGATGCTATATAATCCTGATAAGATGATAATCCGGCCAAAGGCACGCCAATAAAGTTTACAAGGTCGTTGCCGGCAAATGCCATTGCAAGAGAGAATGTTCCCAGTAATACTATAACTTTAAAGACATTTACCTTGCACCAGTGGAGAATCTGCATGAAGACTGTAAAGAAGAGCAGACACCCACACACTATCATTGCCGTGTTGTTGTGAATCCATGCTTTGTATTCCGGAGTCATGAATGAAAGATCCTTAACACCTTTTATAAGCAGGAAGTAGATAATGGCCGTTGTGGCTACACCGCCAAAGATGCCTATCTTCCATTTGAGTTTGCTGTTGTAGTTAAAAGTAAAGATAAGTCTTGCTATATATTGTACCAAAGAGCCAAAAAAGAATGCTATGGCTACAGACATAAAGATGGCCAATATAACAGATAGGGCTTTCTCTGTATTTAAAAGATCCAAGAAGGTAAGTTCTCCACCGCTTGCATTCATTTTAAAGATTGCCAAAGCAAAGGTTGCTCCAAGAAGTTCAAATACCATTGAAACTGTTGTGGATGTTGGCATCCCAAGCGAATTAAAGATATCTAACAGAATAATGTCTGTAATCATAACGGCAAGGAAAATACACATCAGCTCATTAAGGTAGAACTGTTCCGGCCTGAATATGCCATGACGGGCTATATCCATCATTCCGTTACTCATGGTAGCTCCCATAAACACACCAACGGCGGCTACCGCTATAATTGTCTTAAAAGAGGCTGCTTTTGCGCCTATTGCAGAATTGAGGAAATTTACGGCATCGTTGCTCACACCAACCACTAAATCAAAAACTGCCAAAACAAACAGGAAAATAACTATTCCCAAAAGAAAAAAATCCATATAAATCTGTTTTTCGTCTAATTTTTCGGATACAAAAAAAGGGAGTTTTTACTACATTTTGTTTACAATTATGTTAATCTTTTATTACAAGATTTTACTTAATTGGCATCAGTTCTTAACAATTGTTAAATCGCCAACCATATAGTGGAATCAGATGTTTCTATTTGACACCAAAAGGCTAAACTACAAGGTTATTTACAGCATTTTTACAAGTCTGTCCAATAAAAAGTGAGCAGTTCTCCATATCTTTGCAGAAAATATATGTCGCTTACGCGCAGCTTTTTCTTGCCATGGTATAGCCCAAACCAGTTTGGCGCTATTCATTTGACTTACGGAAAAGGTGCGCTTATGGGAAGTTGCTTACAAGAGGAGATTTACAGATGATTAACGCAGAGAAAATTGAGCAGAAATTAGGGTTCTACAAGATTCGGGAACAGATTGCAAACAGTTGCAGCACCAATTACGCCAAACAGAGGGCAGCCGAGGAGAAGGTGTCTTGCAAGAGGGAGACAATAGATAAAAGGCTTCGTCTCACAGACGAAATGAGGGTTATATCTATCTTTGAGCACTCTTTCCCACGAAACGGATATGTAGATACCATTCATTTTTTAAAACCGCTTGAAACCCCCTCTGCCGTTATCTCGTTGGGAGACATGATAAGCCTAAAGCAGTTCCTTGGCACTCTAAAGGAGCTTACCCTGTTCTTTAGGGAGGACAAGCTGAACAGCGGCAAGTCTGCAAAATACCCTAACCTGTTCAGATTGGCTGCTCCGATAATCTATCCTCCCGAAATTCTTTACAGGATAGAGGAGATTGTAGACCGGCACGGAGAGGTAAAGGATACGGCATCGCCTCAGCTGCAAGAGATTAGGCGCAATATTAGAGAGAAAGAGAACTCTGTATCCAAAAGGGTTCAGGCAGTTCTAAAAAGGGCAAAGGAGGAGGGGATTGTAGACCTTGAAGCAAAAATCTCCGTAAGGGAGGGAAAGATACTTATTCCTGTTGATGCTGGGGCAAAGAGACGTCTGCCCGGATATGTGTATGACGAAAGCGCCACAGGAAAGACCGTGTACATAGAGCCTGCCGAGGTGGTAGAGCTGAACAACGAGGTTAGAGAGCTCTATTTTGCCCAGCAGAGAGAGATTGTGCGTATCCTTACAGAGTTTTCGGATTTTATGCGTCCGTTCATCCCCGACCTTCTTATGGGTGCAGAGTTTGTTGGGGAGATAGATTTCCTGTTGGCCAAGGCCAAAATTGCCCTGAATATGGAGGCAGGGATGCCAATCATTTCAGAAGAGAAGGAGCTGAAACTCATAAGGGCAAGACATCCGCTATTGGAGGCCGCTTTAAAGAGGGAGGGCAAACCAATTGTACCTCTTACACTTACGCTAACCCCCTCTAAACATATATTAATAATATCGGGACCTAATGCAGGGGGAAAATCTGTGTGTCTTAAAACTACCGGGCTATTGCAGTATATGTTTCAGTGGGGAATGCTTGTTCCGGCAGCAGAGACAAGTGAGCTGCGCATATTCAAAGAGATGTTCATTGATATAGGAGATGAGCAATCGCTTGAAAATGACCTTAGTACATACAGTTCTCACCTTACAAACATGAAAGAGATGCTTCTGCGTGCAGACAAAGACTCTCTGGTGCTTATAGATGAGTTTGGATCCGGCACAGAGCCAACGGCAGGAGGGGCAATTGCAGAGGCTATTCTGCGAGAGATAGATAGCAAAGGGGTTTTTGGCGTTATAACAACCCACTATACCAATCTTAAATATTACGGCCAAAACGTTACGCACGGAGAGAAGAACGGTGCAATAAACGGAGCCATGTTGTTTGACATTGGCAAGATTATGCCTCTGTTTAACCTTGAGATAGGGCTTCCCGGCAACTCATTTGCCTTTGAACTTGCAAGAAAGATTGGGCTTCCCGATAAAATAATAAAGGAGGCGCAGGCGGTTGCAGGCAACGGGTTTGTAGACCTTGAACGTCAGCTGAGGAAAATTTCAAAGAACAGACGAGCCTTGGATGAAAAGCTACAGAGAATAAAGATTACAGACAAGACATTGGAGGGGGTTACAGAGAGGTATCAGAAAGAGCTTGTTGAGATACAGAAAAGCAAAAAGGCAATAATAGATGAGGCCAAAAAGGAGGCGCAGGAGCTTATATCGGAGGCAAACAAGCGTATAGAACGAACAATTAGAGAGATAAAAGAGGCTCAGGCAGAGAGGGAGCAGACACTTAAGATTAGAAAGAACCTTGGAGAGTTTAAGGAGTCTATAAATGAGCTGTCTGCAACAGAATCTGACAAAAAGATTGAGGCTATGATGAACAAGCTCATTGAGCGCAAGAAAAGAAAGGAGGAGCGTAAGGCAAAGAGAGGAGACAGCAAGCCCCAATCTACAGAGGCAGACAATAATAACACAGAAAACAGCTCTGCCAATACAGGGAACAAGAAAGCCGGTTTTGAGATTGGAGACAAGGTACGTATTAAGGATAACGGTATGGTGGGAGAGGTACTTACAGTTGGAAAGAACTGGATAAATGTAGCGGTAGGGAGCATTATAAGCAGGGTGAGCAGCAGCGGAGCGGAGCTTATCTCAAACAACGAATTTACAGGCAAACTTAGGGCTGCAGGAAAGGTAAGCTTAAAGAGCAGCAGCATTATAAGCAACTCTATAAATGAGCGCAAGCTAAATTTCAAGCCCCAGATAGATATACGCGGACAGCATTTAGAGGAGGCTATAGATTCTGCCACAAGATTTATAGATGATGCCCTTATGGTTGGCTCATCTGAGGTAAAGATTCTTCACGGCAAAGGGAACGGCATATTAAAAGAGGAGATACGCAAGTTTCTGCTTACAATGCCAGGAGTGGTCTCTTGCAGAGATGAGGATATAAGATACGGCGGCAGCGGAATTACTGTTGTAACCCTTGAGTAGATTTGTTAACTTTGCAGACAGTTCGTCTGCCGCATGCAGATTTTACCAAAAACAATTATTATGAGACAATTAGCTATTATTATATCTCTGTCCGGCATGCTTTGCTCATGCTCCGGCAACAGCGCAGTAAAAGAGGCTGCCGAGTCGTTTATAAGCTCTTACCTTTTAACCGATTACTCCAAGGCTTCTGAATACTGCACAAAAGAGTACGGCAAGATGCTCAATGAAGCCACCCAACAGTTTGGCACACTGCCCAATGCCATCTCCTCTGCAATAAAGGAGAGGGCATCTAAACTCACCCTTAACATAGAGGAGCCCAAAAAGGTTGGCAAATCAGACACCATAAGCGTATCATACTCCATTATAGGGGAGAGCTTCCCGATAGATGGCTCCATGCTTTTTGTAATGGAGGATGATAGTTGGAAGATTTGCGGGCTTGGCAAAAAATAAGAAGTTGCCTAAAAAGGTAATTTCTGCGTTACGCTTGCTTCACCTCCTCATTTACGTAAGTAAACTCCGGTTCGTTCAGCTTAGCAAGCCTTGAAATTCCACTTTTTATACAACTTCTTATAAAAGGAATGCTTAGGTGACTCTATTAGTCACCCTCCCCTTCTTTAGTTAATTTCCTTAACTTCCAATCTCTCTCCGGCATCCTTAACCACACTCTCTTTCCAATGCTCCGAATATCCCGGCCAGCTTGGTGATACAGGGATTCCTTTGCCATATTTGTCATACATAAAGCTGCCGTCCTGATTCTGTTTCTTAACATTACCGTCCATATACTTTACCAAGAGGTATATATCAAGCTCCTGCCATTTTCTAAACATCCTGTCTGCAATCATCTCAGACCACTCTGTAAGATATTCCTTTACTTTATCGGGATTCTCTTTGTATATACGTAGAGCCTCCTTGTCTATAGTGTTCACTATCTGTTGCGCTCCGCTCTCATGGTCATTTGCGGCAGCCTGAACCTCCGGAGCAATTATGTTATAACGTAGATATGCAAACTGTGCAACTCTGTTAAAGAGCCAGAAAGCGGAGGTTGGAGAGTAGGTTAACATATCTCCATTCCCCTCTCTAAAGCATAGAGGTACCCTTACAGCCGATGTATAGACAGGGGTAAGGCAAGATGTAGCGGCATCGTCAACTCCAAACCAGATAATCCCGCCTATTGCATCGGGAAGCCAGTTTCTTGCCTGTCCCAACATCCAGAAACCTGTCTGCTGTGTTGCAATGGCTCTCTCGTTCATATATGTCTTGTCCCCTACTTTAAAGGTCATTGGGCGCCATCTGTATGGGAGTTCAAATCCACCCGCACCTATATCCTTGCGCATATCGAGAGGGGTATCCTCGTAGTGGTCTCTCATAACATCTGCAACCTGCTTTAGAGTAAGTTTCTCTGCCGGTTTAATGTACAGCGGCATCTTGTTGGCAGGATTTGCTCCGCTTGCAAAATCAAAGTAATCCATTGCCGGCTTCTCTCCAATCATACCTTTGCCAAGGATGTTGAAGGCACTCCATACTCTTGCTTCACAGCCTCTTAATGCACTGTAATCTGCAGGTGCGTATGCGTCGCAGAAACTGAACTCCTCATCTGTACCGGTAAAGTAACCGGCCTCTCTTGCAAAGTTTATTGTGTTCTTCTCATACAGGCAGTTATCGGGATCGTTCAGAGGGAAGTTTGTTATTCTGCTCTGGTTGGCATGTGCGCTTATGTAGCCATCGGGAATCCTTATTGCAACCCAGTTTGCCCCTTTGTTTACGTTAACCCCTTTTTTGTTGAGCTTTGTTCCTCTACCTATAATCTCCATAATCCAGACCTCATCCTTGTCTGCTATAGAGAAGGTCTCTCCTCCGGAGGCATAACCGTAGGTTGCCATTAGGTCTGCTATTACATTAATGGCCTCTCTCGCTGTCTTTGCCCGTTGCAGGGTAATGTAGATGAGTGAGCCGTAATCCATTATTCCTGTTGTGTCTACAAGCTCTCCACGCCCTCCAAAGGTGGTTTCTGTAATGATGAGCTGGTGTTCGTTCATGTTGCCCATTGTTGAATAGGTTCTCTCTATCTGCTGAATCTCTCCCATGTATCTGCCGGAATCCCACTCCCAAACCTTTAGCATAGAACCTTTTGGCCAAATGCCTCCCGGAACATGATAGAGCGCACCGTAAAGCTGGTGTGAATCTGCGGAGTATGTTACCATAATGGAACCGTCTTTAGATGCTCCTTTGGTAACAAGCACGTTTGAACATGCCCATGAGCTTACCCAAGCTGACATTAGCAGCGTAAGTACAAAAATCGTCTTTGAAATAATTCTCATATTAAATATATTTTTTCTATTTTAGCGGAAACATACAAATATAGGAAAAATGACTGTAAGACAAAATCTCTCAAAAACGATTTATATTTTTGCATTGGCTCTTTTGGCTGTTGTGCTCTTTCCCACACAGTCCTATGCACAGGAGCAGCAGAAAGAGAAAACTCCAGAGGAGATGGCATCTCTTGAGGCCGAAAGGTTGGAAAAGGAGCTTAAACTGAATGCTACACAGGTGTTTTATGTAGACTCTGTTCTCCAGTATAATTACTCTAAGCTGAAAGAGGATATGGAGAGGTTGCAGCAGAGGGGGATGCAGGATCCTAAATCCTATACCACGGTGAGAGACCGATGGATAGATACCACATTGGTTGCCTTTAAGAAGATAATGACCGAGCAGCAGTATATCTCCTACCTTAAATCTATTGGCAGAGGCAAGGAGTACAAGAAAGGGAAGGATGGCAATTACTATATAAAGAATGACAAGAAGAAGAGATAGCCGGGTCTGCCACAATAGCGGCAATAATGCCAAATTGGGTATTTTAATATCTATTGTGCTATGAATCTGTAGACTATCTCGCCAACCTGTTTTTCAGGAGCGGTGGCACTGGCCGTGAAACGGCTCCTCCTTGCGGCTTGCAAGGCATACTCCCTTATAGAGGCATCGGGAGTTGAAACAGATTCAACTATCTGTGCAGATATTACATACCCTTTTCTATTTACAACTATCCTAACGGTAACATCCCCTCCACCCATGGCCTTGTATGCCGGAACCGGAAGGTAGGCTTTCTTTCTGCCGTCTAATTTATATGACAATACAGACGGGCCTTTGTATGTTTCGGATTTTACCTCGCTACCGCTACTGTTAGAGGGCAGATCGTCTGTTCCCTGCCGGGCAAGAGCCTCCTTTCTTGAGGCATCTAATCTCCGCTGCAGCTCCTCTGCCTCGTTATATACCTGATTGGGGTTTTTAAAACGGTCATCTTTAAGCTGTTTACCGCTTGTACTTCTGTCTACGGCAACATTTCTGTAAGTCTCAGAGACCGGTCTCCTGCCGCTGAGAATATCATCTATCTCCTGTGCCACAGACTCTTTCATCTCCTGCTCTCTTATCTGCTGCTCTATCTGATCCTGCTTGCTGAAATCGAGCATAAAGGCATTTCCGTCCGATACTACGGCATTAATGGAATAAAGCAGAAAAACTATAAGCACAACAAGATGGAAAATAACGGTGCACATAAGCCCAACCCTTTTTCCTTTGTTCTCCTCATTAAGTCTCTCCTCTTTCATTCCAAACTCTCTTTATTTTATATTCTTACCCTCTGATTTCATCTGCAAGGCCTTCTCAATGGTAGCCTTTAATATATCTATCGCCACCTTGTTATGGCCGCCCTGAGGCACAATTATATCTGCATATCTTTTGCTTGGCTCTATAAATTGCAGGTGCATTGGCTTTACCGTCTGCTCATAGCGGGTAAGAACCTGCTCTATGTTCTTACCCCTCTCAACCGTATCTCTCTGGATAACTCTGGCCAGTCTGTCATCTGCATCTGCATCAACAAACACCATAATATCCATAAGTTTTCTCAATTTAGCGTTGGTAAAGATAAGAATCCCCTCTACAATTATAATGTGTGCAGGTTTTACATGCACTGTCTCGGTTGTAGAGCGGGAACAGGTTATATAGGAATAGACGGGTTGCTCTATGGCTTTGCCACTCTTCAGCTCTTTTATCTGCTGAATAAGCAGCTCAAAGTCTATTGAATCGGGATGGTCAAAATTCTGTACCGCCTTCTCCTCCGGTGTAAGATGGCTGTTGTCTTTGTAGTAGGAATCCTGAGGTATTACTACTACATCCTCCTCCTTGTTTAAAAGCGTTGTAAGTTTTTTTACAACTGTGGTTTTTCCCGATCCGGTACCACCGGCTATTCCAATTATCAACATAGCTCTTTGGTCCTAAAAATCTGCCGATTTTGGTGTTCTTGGGAATGGAATTACATCTCTGATATTGGCCATACCTGTAACAAACAGCAACAATCTCTCAAAGCCAAGTCCAAAGCCGCTATGAGGGGCGCTGCCAAACCTTCTGGTATCTATGTACCACCACAGGTTCTTGGTATCCATATCAAGCTCCGCTATCCTCTTCTCCAATTTTTCCAAGCTCTCCTCTCTCTGTGAACCACCTATAATCTCTCCTATCTTAGGGAAGAGCACATCCATTGCCCTAACGGTCTTGCCATCTTCGTTCTGCTTCATATAGAAAGCCTTAATCTCCTTAGGGTAATCTGTAAGGATAACCGGTTTCTTAAAGTGCTTCTCTACAAGATACCTCTCATGCTCGCTCTGTAAATCTACCCCCCAATCAACAGGGTACTCAAACTTTACACCGCTCTCTTTTAAAATCTTAACCCCTTCTGTATAAGACAAACGTACAAAATCTGTATTTACAACCCCTTTCAATCTCTCTATAAGTTCGTTGTCATACATATTGTTAAGGAACTGCAGATCGTCTGCACAGTTATCCAAGGCATATTGCACCAAACTCTTTATAAAGTCCTCTGCAAGATCCATATTGTCCTCTATCTCGTAAAAGGCCATCTCAGGCTCTATCATCCAGAACTCTGCCAAATGCCTTGGGGTGTTGGAGTTCTCCGCTCTGAATGTAGGGCCAAAGGTATAAATCTGCCCAAGCGCCATTGCTCCAAGCTCCCCCTCCAATTGTCCGCTAACCGTTAGAGAGGTCTGACGTCCAAAGAAATCCTGAGTATAATCTATTTTACCCTCCTCGGTCTTGGGGAGGTTGTTCATATCTAATGTCGTTACCTGAAACATTGCTCCTGCACCCTCGCAGTCCGACGCTGTAATGAGCGGTGTGTGCAGATAATAGAACCCTTTGTCGTTAAAATATTTATGAATGGCAAAGGCCATTGCATGCCTTATTCTAAGGACTGCGCCAAAGGTGTTGGTCCTTGGCCTGAGATGGGCAATCTCTCTAAGAAACTCTACGGTATGCCCCTTTTTCTGCAACGGATAGCTGTTTGGATCTGCCGTGCCGTAAACCACAATCTCTTGAGCCTGTATCTCAACACTCTGCCCTTTGCCCATAGATTGTACCAAATTGCCCTTAACGGCAATACATGCGCCGGTTGTAATATCCTTCATTGTTTCTTCCGGAATTACATTGGCGTCACATACTATCTGTATATTATTAACTGTTGAGCCATCGTTCAAAGCAATAAATGAGACATTCTTGTTTCCACGTTTGGTTCTTACCCAACCCTTGGCAACAACCTCTTTCCCCGGTTCCTGTGCCAACAGATGTACTATTCTTTCTCTCGTAACCATCTTTAAACTGTTTATATCTGCATAAAGTGCAGAATTAATATCTATAAATAACTATTTTGGCAAAGCCACAATAAACGCTGCACCTCAGCATAACTTACAAACAAGTTTGCAGTTCTGCGTTCGGTTTGCAGTTCATTTTAACAAAGCCACAATAAACGCTGCACCTCAGCATAACTTACAAACAAGTTTGCAGTTCTGCATTCGGTTGGCAGTTTACCTTACATACTTAACAAGCTGCGAAGCCCATATAGCATAACCATCCTTTGTAAGATGCAACCCGTCTTTTGTTATCTGCGGATTAAGGTTGTCTGTACCGCTCTCAAGGAAATGAGGGTAGAGATTTACAAACTGCACCTTCTCCTCCTTGGCCATCCTCTCTATTAGGGCATTCACCTTGGCAACCTCCGCTGTCTTGCCGTTAAGACTTTTATAAGCATTAAAACTTTCGTTTATAGGGAGCAGACTTTCTACATATATTTTTGTCTTTGGAGAGGCTTCTTTAACAGCTTTTACTATCCTCTCCAATCTGCTGCAGATTTCACTGCCTGTTACACCTCCTGCAAGATCATTTATACCACCCATTATAAACAGTTTGGCAGGTTTGCCAACCAATATCTCATCCAATCTCTCATAGAGATGTTTTGTGCTCTCCCCTACAATACCTCGGTTAACCAATCTTCCCCCCTTTGCTGCAAGGTTTTCCGCTGCTTTTGGGAAATATTTGGCAATATCCCTTGCCCCGTATGTTATGCTGTTACCCAAAAAGACTATATCTTTAGAACAGATTGGTTTCTCCTTTTTAAACTCGGCCATTCTTGGATAGTACCACTCTACTTTGTTTGCAAACGGTATCCCCATTACCTTACAGATTCTTTTTGGTATATCTATATTGTTCATTCTACCTGCAAAATTCTCGGCTCCCACACCAATGGCAAACACAGGAACAGCCCCGCCTGTATGGCTTGTAGTTGTCCAGCCTATTCTGGTTACTACAGAAAGGGAATCATTTGTAATTCCACTCATATAGTTTTCTACTGTCCTTCCGCTCTCTTTATCAGATAGTTCTGTTTCACCTGTCTGCTCTCCGTTTATCTTTGCCAGGTGAGCCTTTCTGCCCTTTAAGACAGGTGTCAAATCAAAGAAATAGCCTTTGGTCTTTCCTAATGTTACTCCGCCTGTCTCGTGATCTGCCGTTACCACTATAAGGGTTTCATCCGGGTGTTTAAGGTAAAAATCGTATGCTACCTTAATGGCATTATCAAAATCTATGGTCTCGAATATGGTTCCCGGTATATCATGAGCGTGTGCTGCCCAATCTATCTGTCCCCCCTCTGCCATGATAAAGAATCCTTTGTCGTTATCCAAAAACTCTATTGCAGATGACACTACTTGCGGCAGTGTAAGCGCGTTGTTGTCTCGCTCCCAGTTGGTCTTTAAAATCTCATTGGCTCTCTCTTTCTCCTGAAACAGAATCATCTTATCTGCCCCCTCTTTCTTTGATTTGTAGTCATTGAGACCGTAAGAGACAACGTAGCCGTTGTCTGCTATGGATTTGTAGATTGAATTGTCTTTGTTGCGTTCATCTTTTGCCCCCTCAAATCCACCGCCGCCAAAGAACTCAAAGCCTGTTAAAGGCAGCTCTCTTGCTATTGAATAGTAGTCACTCCTCTTGGGTGAGTGCCCGTAAAAAGCACCGGGTGTTGCGTGGTCTATGGTTACAGAGGTCATTATGCCTACCTTGTAACCAGCCCTGTGTATCTTATATGATATGCTCTCCAATGCAATGGTATCGGGATTCATACCTAACATGTGGTTCTTTGTCTTAAACCCTGTTGAAAGAGCTGTACCTGCGGCAGATGAGCATGTTATAATGTTGCTTGCAGAATAGGTTGTAGCCATACCCATAACAGGGAATTGGGTAAAACCTAACGGAATGCTGCCGGGCAGTTGCCCCTTTTCTGTGGCTAAATAAGCCTCTGTAAGAGCTATATGAGAAAAGCCCATTCCATCTCCTATAAAGAGAAATACATACTTGGCCTTTTTACCGTTATCTGCACCGTTGCCTACTGCATTGGCATTAACCGGTACCAAAAAGATAGACAAGCACAACAGCCCTGCCATAGCAGATACTGCGGCTTTTTTGAGAAAATAAAATCTATTCATATTAGTATATATCTATTGCCCAATTTGTGAGCCCAAAGATACAATATTTTGCAACGTTCTAAAAAAAAGCGGCCCGATTTTCATTCGAGCCGCTTTCATTTATGCAATCATCAAAGATTATTCAGCACCAAGCCTTGCAACTGTTCTGGCAGAGTACATAATCTTAAGAGCCGAACAACGTCTCAGCTCCTGTTTGATATCTGATATGATACCCATTCTTACGTTCTCGTCTGCCTTGATTGAGACTGTCATGAACTGACGGTCTGCCTCACTCAAA
>CAVIKQ010000045.1:3799-12327 GCA_963643305.1 Eggerthellaceae bacterium | reverse complement strand
GAATATCATGAACCTAAAGAGGGAGAAAAGCTCAGGTACTATTGCCCCAATTAAGACAAAATACTATATAATTACAATGGGAAAGGTTTTGGAGGCCGACAAAAAGGAGATTGAGGCTAATCTAAGCGGTGACAAGCTATCGGGATTTAAAACTTTCTTAAAGAAAAACAAAATCAGGTGGAAAGAGCCATCCTCTTTGGTTTTGGTCATAGATTATTTAAATTCGTAGAAACTTTATATAAAATTTATGAGGAAAATAAGATTTGGAATCAAATTAGCTCTGTTTTCAGTTATCCTTGTAACTCTAAGCTGTAGTAAGGATGATACTGATTTTATTAAGGAGCAGAATGCTGTTGACAGTAACGGAAACAGTATCGTTGTCTCACAACTTCAACAAGGTAAATTAGTTGTGAAAGTAGCTGAAGATTTTGGTGAAAAGATTGAGGAATCCGGCAGTGCTGTAAAGGCTTTGTCTGTAGGGGTAAAGTCCTCCGATTTTCTTAATGGTTTAGGAATTAAGAGAATGGAACGTCTGTTCCCCTATGCCGGAAAGTTTGAGAAAAGGACAAGGGAATCTGGGTTGCATCTCTGGTATGAGGTGGAATTTGATGAGAA
This sequence comes from Eggerthellaceae bacterium, assembly GCA_963643305.1. GTDB lineage: Bacteria > Bacteroidota > Bacteroidia > Bacteroidales > UBA932 > Egerieousia. The sequence continues at coordinate 11,712 of CAVIKQ010000045.1, read as the reverse complement.
TTATCCTATGACCAAGGCTACCGGAGATCTGTCATCTATAGATGGAATAGAGGTTGTGGAGTTTGTTCCAAAGATTATTATAGTTGGGAATCCTGTTGTCAATCCTTTTGGCAATGATATTCTTGCCGGAGTTAGAGAGAGCGAAGATTCCCCTACTCTTCCTTTTGATGATCCTAAATTAAGTACTCAGTGGCATTATTATAACGACGGAACCGTTCAGAACAGCGTTGCAGGGTGCGATATAAATCTCTTCCCTGTATGGAAAAACTATACGACAGGAAGTGCTGAGGTTATTGTTTCTGTTGTAGATGGCGGCGTGGATTTTACTCACGAGGATCTTAAAGCCAATATGTGGAGGAATCCAAGTGAAACAGGAGACAGGGTGTACGGATATAATTTTATTAAAAACGGACCTCTTATTACAGCCGATGCTCATGGCACTCATGTTGCCGGCACAATCTCCGCAGTAAACAATAACGGTTTGGGTGTATGTGGCATTGCCGGTGGCGATTACAGCAAAGGTATACAGGGGGCATTGATAATGTCTTGCCAGATTTTTGATGATACGGAACAGACAGGAAATGGGGCATACGCCATAAAATGGGGAGCCGACCATGGAGCTGTTATCTCACAGAACAGCTGGGGTTATGATAATGTAGACTATACTCCGGAATATCTGAAGAATGCTGTAGATTATTTTATCAAGTATGCAGGGTTTGATGAGAACGACAATCAGGTTGGGCCAATGGCCGGTGGTGTGGTTATTTTTGCTGCCGGAAATGATGACAAGGAGCAGGGGTATCCCGCATCATACGAGCCTATTATTGCCGTATCATCTGTTGGTGCAGATTTCAAACGTGCTTATTATTCAAATTATGGAGACTGGACAGATGTGTCTGCTCCGGGAGCAGATGCTAAAAAAGGGAATCTTGTAATAAGCACTTTGCCGGGCAACAACTATGGAGGCATGCAGGGTACCTCTATGGCATGCCCTCATGTATCGGGAATCGCAGCATTGGCAGTCTCCTATCTTGGAGGCCCCGGTTTTACAAACACCACATTAAGAGAGCTGTTAGAAAAATCGTGTAGAGATATCTCCTCTTACAATACCTCAAAAAAGATTGCAGGCCTTATTGATGCACAGAAAGCTATCTCAGGCACCAGCAAAATTGCACCGGAGAGGGTAACAGATCTTAAGCTGTCATCAAAGAGCAATACTATTTATTACAGTTTCTCTGTTCCTAAGGATGAAGATGATGCAAGCGCAAGCAGTGCTGTTGTCTATTACGACACAGAAGCCGGAAATATTCCGGATAACTGCTCAAAAATCACAGTATCTTTGGGAGGTTTGGAGGCCGGCAGTCTGTTTGAGGGGCAGTTAAGCAATCTGAATTTCCAACAGAAATATTATGTGGCTGTCTGTGCGGCAGACGGAGCAGGTAATCTCTCTGAACTATCAGATATAGAATCTGTTGAGATTGCAGCAAACTTACCTCCTGTGGTAAATGCGTTAGACGGTACCAAAATATCTCTTAAAGCGGCTGAAACCGTAACCCTGAGGTTTAGTGTAAGCGAGCCTGAAAATCAGAAATACACATTTGCCGTTGAGCCCTCTATGAACGGTGTTTCCATTACAGAGACCAGAGACAAAACGCTCCAACTTACAATCAACGGGCCTGTTATAGCTAAAGGATTAGACCCGGACATAGACCACAGCTATGATGTTAAATTGGTTGTAACAGATGAATACAAGGCTTTTACAGAGATGAATGTCTCTTTTACCATATTAAAGAACAACCCTCCTGTAATAGTATCTGATATTAGCAATATGGTATTTGCTGCTGTTGGTGAGGTTGTGGAGCTTGACATGAGCAAATATTTTAATGACCCGGACGGGGAGCAGTTGCGGTATGTATTTAATGTTAATCCATCTAATGTTGCCACATTTAGTCAGAGTGGCAATACAGTATATGCAACCGCTATGAGCTATGGTACAACAGATGTTGTTGTAACCGCCTCCGATGCACTTGAAAAATCTGTAAGCTCTGCTTTTAAGATTTTGGTAAGAAACCCTAATAACGAGCTTGATCTGTATCCTCAACCTGCAACCTCTCATTTTTATTTGAGAGCCGGCAATGATTTTACAGGTGTTGTAAAATTATACAACACTCTTGGTGCCAAGGTGTTGGAGCTGTCTGTAAGCAGTTCCCCTTTTAATCCTGCAAAGATAGATATATCGGGTTTAAGTGCCGGTTCATATACAATGGTTCTCTCTATGGGAGATAAAGAGATAAAACGTAATGTTGTAAAATTATAAAGATTAGGATTAGTTATGAGATATTTAAAATTCTTACTGCCATTGTTTATAACAGCGGCTTTTGCTTATGAGTCATCTGCTCAGACTGTAGCTTTTTTAGATATTAATCCCGATACTAAAACCATTGGGAACGGTGGTATATCGGCTGTGGCTCCCGCCTCTGCATTCTCCCTTTGGAATAACAGCTCTGCCACAGTTTTATATGACGCCAAAGTACAGGTAGGGGCATCATACACAATGTGGCAGCCCGATATGGCTGATAATAAGATTCTTGCCGTTGGAGGATACGGAAAGATTGCAAAATTTATGGCCATTACTGCAGGGTACAAACAGTTCTCCTACAACAGCTATGAAACGGCTACCGAAGCAGGGGCAATAGGGGAATCATTTACCCCTAAGGAGAACTCGTTTGGAGTTGGACTTGCCTTTAGGATTATGCCAAAATTATCTGTTTCTGCTGATGTGAATATGTATAGCTCGGAGCTTGGCAAGGACTATAAGGCATCGGGAGTTGCATTAAACGTGGGTGCAACCTATAGATACAACAGTTTTACAGCTGCCCTTACTGCACAGAATCTTGGAGGAGAGGCAGGTTATACAGATGATGCAAAATACAAGATGCCCTCTTCTGTTAAGGCCGGAGTATCATACGGGGTTGCTTTTGGAGATGGCAGCAGTGTTGTAAAACCACAGGCACAGTTAGGTTTTACCCTAACAGACGATTCATCTGTTTTTGGGGCCTTGGGAGCGGAGTACTCTTATAAGAACAGAGTTTCGGCAGGAGTGGCATACCACTATGGAGATGATGCAAAATATATCCCGTCTCATATCTCAATTGGTGCCGGGGTTTCTCTATTGGGTATTAATCTTAATGCTGCCTACCTTATTGCAGGTGGGGATTCGGCAATAAGAAACAGCCTGAGTGTCTCTCTTTCGTACTGTTACTAAAGAGGGTTAGAGGCTTGTTATAAAATTTGATATAAAAGAATGGCGGTCAAAATTGTTTTGGCCGCCATCTCTGTATAACTTAGGTTGTTTTAATTCTGAGCTGCTGCCTGCTGAGCAGAGGCAGGAACGTAAGGTGTTGTTTTGCTTGCAGGTATCCCCAATGCTTTCTTTGCCAATGGAAGTACATCTACTGTTGCATCACTGTGATATAGTATAGATCCGGCAGAAAGGTCAAAAATATATGTAAAACCGTTCTCCTTAGCTAACTTGTCTATAGCCTCATTTGCTTTCTTGAATACCGGAGCAAACAACTCCTGCTGCATCTGTCCGTATTCGTTCTGTGCGTTTACCTGAAACTGCTCCAATCTCTGACGCATCTCCTGTAGTTCTTTGGTCTTGGCCTCCAAAACAGCGGCAGTCCATGTAGCGCTTTTCTGATTATAGGTCTGATACTTTGTATTGAATTCTGTCTGCATCCCCTGCATTGTTTCATCTAATTCAGCCCCATATTTTTCCAATTTAACAATAGCTGAGTCTCTTTCGGGCATAAGGGCTATAAGCTCCTGCATATTCAATTGTCCAAATTTAAGGTTTTGGGCAAATGACTGAACAGATAGTAGAAGTCCTACTCCCATTAAAAAAAATGTAACTTTTTTCATCTTGTATTTGTTATAGTTTATTATAATCCTAACAGGTCTAAAATATACGGATTAAGATTATCTCCGGGCGCATAATAAGCAACCCCCTGCATTGCAGCAAGGTCAAAGATAATCATAAAATCTCCATCTTTAGCAATTTTATCTATTGCGGCCTGTACTTTCTCCTTTATAGGGGTAAGCAACTCGTCCGATTTTTTCTGAAGATAGCCCTCCGGCCCAAAATAGAGCCTCTGCAACTCTTTAACCTCTTTCTCTCTCTTTATTATATCCTGCTCCCTGTAAGACCTCTCTGTTTCTGTCAGCCTCTGCTTCTGAGACTGATAATTCTGATACAGGGTCTCTATCTTCTGAACATCGGACTCTATCTTCTGTTGGTACTGGCTGCTCAGGTTGTCTAACTCCTTTGTTGCACTGACGTATGCAGGAATCTTAACAAGAATAGAATCTGTATTTATATAGCCTACCCTTCCGCTTTTTGATTGGTAAGCATTGTTCTGGGCACTAAGGCCGCAAGTGGTTGCCAAAATCAAAACAACAATTGCAATAATAAATCTTTTCATACTCAAATTTTTATAGTTTAGAACTGTTGACCAATTACAAAATGGAACTGGCTTCCTCCCCTCTTTAATCCCTCGTTAGGAACAGGGTCAAATCCATATCCCCAATCTATCCCCAACATACCAACAATAGGCAGAAAAACCCTAAGACCCACACCGGCAGATCTCTTTATCTGGAACGGATTGAACTCCCTTATGTCTGACCAGCAATTACCCCCCTCCAAAAAGAGCAACGCATATATTGTAGACTGAGGCTGCAAGACAACAGGGTATCTTAGCTCAACGGTGAACTTGTCATATACGTTACCTGCATACGCATTATCCTTTATTGGGGTAATAGAGCTGTTTGGATAACCTCTCAAACCTATAATTTCTGAACCGTATGTGTTGTAACCGCTCATACCGTCTCCACCCAACTGAAACCCTTCGAATGGAGAATATCCAAGGTCCTTATTATAGTAGCCCAAGTAGCCAAAGTTTGCTGCTGTCTTTAATACAAGATCCCCTATGAGTTTGGTATAAAGGGTGCTCTTGAATGTCCATTTGTGATACTCAATCCATCTATACCTCTCTTTGTCATCCATATTCTTGTAATCTGTATTCTTTGAACGGAACAGCGAGTATGGAGGGGTAAGCTGCAAGCTGAGAAGCAAGTCTGAACCTCCTCTTGGATATAACGGCTGGTCTGTTGAATTTCTGTTTAAAGAGATCTTGTAACTTGCGTTGTGAGACAATCCGGTGTCAAACAAGAAGTTGTAGTTCCAGTTTTTAAGTTTGTATGTCTGCCAGCTTAACTCATGATACAGAACAAAATAGTTATCGGGCCATTTAAGCCTGTTGCCAAGTCCTACAGCTGCTCCGTAAACCTCCATATATTCGTCTGAGGTCTGGTAATAGTAGTATGAGTTTGTCTGACGTGTAAAATAGATCTGTACACTCAATGATGTAGGTTTCTTGCCTGTTAGCCATGGCTCCATGAAAGATGCAGACAGAGCTGTATAGTATGTGCCGTTTGTCTGGAATCTTATAGCCAATGTCTGGGCATCTCCAAGAGGGACAGGTCTCCACGCACTCTTCTCAAACATCCTTTTGAACGAGAAGTTATTGAAACTTACACCCAATGTACCTACAAACATATTTCCTCCCCATCCGCCGGAAAGTTCCAACTGACTGTTAGGCTTCTCCTCTACATTAAAGGCTATGTCTACAGTATTGTTATTCTGGTTTGGCATAATGTTGTAGCCTTTCTCAGAATAGGCATTCTCCGGCTCAAAATGTCCCATTGAGGCAATCTCCCTCATTGAACGCTCCATATCTGACTGGCTGTACAGGTAGCCCGGTTTTGTAAACAAGGCTCTTCTTACAACCTTTTCATTTGTTATGGTATTGCCGTTTACTATTATGTTGTTGAATGTTGCCGGCTTGCCCTCTACAATCCTCATCTCAACATCTACAGAGTCTCCGTCTATATTAACCTCAACCGGTGTTATGTTAAAGAAGAGATAACCGTTGTCTGTGTACATCTTGTTTACATCGGGATTCTGTCCTTTTCCATCTCCAAACAGTCTCTTTCTCATGTTTACCACATCATACACATCCCCTTTCTCCAAATGAAGAACCTGAGAGAGCTGCCATGCCGAATAAACGGAGTTCCCGGTCCAGGTAATATCTCTAAAGTAATACTTTCTCCCTTTGTCTATCTTGAAATCTATGTTCATTCTCCCCGGTTCTACATAGTAGATGGAGTCTTTTACAATTCTTGCATCTCTGTATCCGGCTTCATTGAACACCTGAATCATATTCTCCTTGTCCGTTGGGTACTCTTTTTCATTGAACTTCTTGCTTCTTAGGAAATTAACAAACCTCTTGTCTTTGGTCTTCTTCATTGCCTTTGCCAATTTTGAGGCTTTTATCTCTTCATTGCCGCTAAAGGTTATTCTCTGAATCTTAACTTTTGGCCCCCTGTCTACAACAAAATTTACCCTTACCGCATTCTTTACAATGGTGTCGTTTGTCTGTTCTACCCTTACATCTGTTTTAAGGAACCCTTTCTCTTTGTAATATTTCTTAATAATGTCTGTAGAGGACTTTACTACATAGTCAGACAGCTCCTGCCCTCTTCTAAGTTTCAGCCTCTCCGATAATTCAGACTCTTCGCTCTTTTTTGTTCCGGTAAATATCCAACGCGAGACCCTTGGCCTTACCACCAAGCGCAACCCAAGGACTATGGTATCTTTGCCGCTCAATGAGTCTATGTAGAAACCTGCATCAGAGAATTTGCGCTGCATTAGAATCCTTTTTAATATTTGAGATATTTCGTCTCCCGGTATTGTAATGGCATCCCCCTTCTGCAATCCTGTTAAAGATAATATCTGCTCCTCTCTAAGATAGTCTACACCGGTAATCTTAATATCACCTATCGTATATGTCTTTGGATTGTTATAGTCTACTACAACCTCTTTTTTCTGCTCCTGCGCAAGTAAACCGCAAGGGATTAGAAGACTTGCAAGTACGAGTATTTTAAATAATCTCATTGAATTAGTTAATGCAATAATTATTATATTTTACCATAGCGCCTGTTTCTGGATGCATACTCCTCCAAAGCAAGGCGGAACTCATTTTTGCGAAAATCAGGCCAAAGTGTCTTTGTGAAATAGAACTCGGAATAAGCTGCCTGCCAAAGCATATAATTGCTTATCCTCTGCTCTCCGCTTGTCCTTATGATAAGATCCGGGTCTGGAATGCCGCATGTGCTGAGATATGACGCAAATTCCTCCTCCGAAACAGAACTCTTTCCTGCCTCTGCAATCCTTCTTGCTGCCTGCAGGATATCCCATTTTCCGCTATAGCTTAAAAAAATTATAAGTGTAAGATTATCAAACTGCTCTGTACGTTTCTGACAATCTTCTATCTCCTTTTGCAACTTTTGGGAGAGGTTAGAGAAATCTCCTATAACCCTAAACCTTATCCCATATTTCATAAATGTGGGGGTTTCATTGGCTATTGCCTCTAACATCATGCGCATCAGCCCCTCAACCTCCTCTGCCGGTCTGCCCCAGTTCTCTGTTGAAAAGGCAAACAGGCTCAAATATTTTATGCCTGTCTCAACGGCATACTCCGTACATGCCCTAACACTCTCTATCCCTGCTGTATGTCCAAACAGCCTCTCTTTGCCTTTTTCCTTGGCCCAGCGTCCGTTTCCATCCATTATTATGGAGACATGCAGGGGCAATCTGTTGTTATCTTTCATAATGGGCAATATTTATATGCGCCGCTCTTTTAAATCAATTTAACTGCAAATATAGTGAAAGCTTGTATAAAAGAGGCATGTTTGCACCTCTTTTTGCCGTTATTATGGGAGTGTGTAGAGAGAACTGCGGTTATTCCGCTTATCTTCTCCCCATAAAAGCTTCTCGTTAAGCGCCCTAAAGA
>CAVIKQ010000045.1:0-3789 GCA_963643305.1 Eggerthellaceae bacterium | reverse complement strand
AAGAAATTGTTGTTGAGGGTAACGCAGTTGAGTGTATAATCTGCCCTCTGCACCCTGATTGTCTCTCCTGCCTTTATCTTGAAGTACCGGTTGTCCATTGTAAGCTGCGCCTCATTCACCCTTCCGGTAAAGGAGATCTCTATTATTGATGAATCGGGAACTATAAGCGGCCTTACGTTTAGGTTATGGGGGGCTATTGGGGCAATGATGAGCACCTTTGCCTCCGGTGTTACTACCGGGCCGCCAACGCTTAAAGAGTAGGCGGTTGAGCCTGTTGCAGTGGCAATTAGTATTCCATCTGCCCAATATACCGGCATCGGTTCTCCATCTATCTTTACATGAATTTCCAACATAGCCGGCTCTAATCTCTGCAGTGAAACCTCATTAAGGGCAAAGGGGTAGCAGGTGGAGGTTGTGCCGGAGGTAAACTCTTTTAAATTATCATTGCCCACTTTAAGCAGCGTCCTCTTTTTTACGGCAAATTTGCTCTCCAACAGCTGCTCTATCCACAAGTTTTTGTCATCTACGCTCTCTGTTGTAAGAAAGCCCAGTCTGCCAAAGTTTATCCCTGCTACAGGAATCATCTTGTCTCTTACAAGGGTAAGCGACTCTAAAATTGTGCCGTCTCCACCAAGAGAGAGGAGGAGATCTGTATCTGTATTGAGGTCTGAATAATCACGGAAACAGCTGCCGGAGGGGAATTTTACCATCTCTTTGTATCTTTGGTAAAAAGGGGAATAGAAGGACCACTCTACCCCCTGCCGGCTATTTAACAGACTCATCAGCTCTGCAAACTCTGCCATAGAGTTTGCATCTATATTTTTCCCAAAAAGCGCAACTCTCATTCTGTTTTATCTTTTCAATTAGTGCAAATATAAAAAATTCTTATTTTTGTGTCGCCTAAGAGATGTGAAAAGATAAATTGTTCTATATTGAGGCTGACTTTTGAGGATAGATTCTAAACATTTTCTAATATGACCAAACTTAGTGTTAACATAAACAAGATAGCCACCATACGTAATGCACGGGGGGGCAACATGCCAAATGTACTGCAATGCGCAATAGATTGTGAAAGATTTGGAGCTCAGGGTATTACCGTTCATCCAAGACCGGACCAGAGGCATATAAGGTACAGCGATGTGCTTGAGATAAGGCCAATAATAAAAACCGAGTTCAACATAGAGGGGAATCCAATAGATTCTTTTAAGAGATTGGTTGCCAAGGTTGTTCCAAATCAGGTAACATTGGTTCCCGATGCTGAGAATGTGCTTACCTCAAATGCGGGTTGGGACACTGTTAGGAACAAGAGCTACCTTAAAGATATATGCGGATTCTTTAAGAGTTTTGGAATAAGGGTCTCCATTTTTGTAGACCCGGTTGTGCAGATGGTTGCAAATGCCGCAGAATGTGGTTGCGACAGGGTTGAACTTTATACGGAGGCATACGCAAGGGACTACTCTGTAAACAGGGAACAGGCTATTGAGCCGTATCTTAAAGCGGCAGAGGAGGCGCGCAGATGCGGATTGGGGTTAAATGCCGGACACGACCTTAACTTAGACAATCTGGAGTATTTTCACCAAACAATAGACTGGGTAGATGAGGTCTCCATTGGTCATGCGCTTATATGTGATGCGCTCTATCTTGGGTTGGAGCAGACCATAAAAGAGTACCTAAGTAAATTGGCATAACATAATTATTGCTATATTTGCACATTGTATAGCCCTATACGGATAATAATTAACAATTAAATAGTATGAAAAAAGCTAAAGCAATTCTATCGGTTGCACTTGCAACAATTCTTGTTTCTTGTAACAACAATACAGCTACGGAGACAAAGGCGGCCTCTTCTGAGCCTGCTGCAGTTGCTCCATCGGGAAGTATTGTTTACATTCAGATGGACTCTTTGGTAAACAGCTACGATATGTTCAACGATCTTAAATCTGAACTTGAAGCAAAGGCACAGGCTATTCAGGAGGATCTTACAAAGAAAGGCCGTGCATTTGAGAATGCGGCCAAAGATTTTGAGACTAAGATAAACAAAGGATTGTTAACACGTGCACAGGCAGAGGAGCAGCAACAGCAGCTTTACCAGCGCCAGCAGTCTCTTGAGAGCCTAAGACAGCAGAAGAGCATGGAGATGGCTGAGGAGCAACAGGTTATGCTAAACAAAGTTATGGACGCTGTTCAGACATACGTTGAAAAATACAATGCAGAACACAACTATGCCCTTATTCTTACAACAAGCGGAAGTACAAATACGGTTATAGTTGGCAATCCGCAGCTTGACATTACCAACAGTATTCTTGCAGGGTTGAACGAAGAGTACGTAAAATCTAAAACCAAATAGTTGAGAATAGCAATATTATCCTGCTTTTACCCGTACAGAGGCGGTATTTCTCAGTTTAATACATATTTGATGCAGGAACTGGGAAAGGAGCATTCTGTAAAGGCCTTTAATTTTAGGCGGCAGTATCCAAACATCCTCTTTCCGGGTAAGACTCAATATGTTACAAAAGATGATGATGCCGTACCGGTAGAGTCTGAGGCTCTATTGGATACGGCAAATCCTTTTACATATATCTCTACGGCAAAGGCTATACGGGATTTTAATCCCAATCTTCTTATAATGAGGTACTGGATGAGCTGGTTTGCACCATCTTTAGGATATGTTGCAAGGCATGTGGGAAAGGGGTGCAAGGTTGTGTCTGTATTGGATAATGTTATCCCGCATGAGCCTCATTTTTTTGACAGGCCGTTTACCAAGTGGTTCTTAAAACCTAACAACGGTTTTGTTGTGCTTTGTGATGCAGTAAAGAAAGACCTGCTCACTTTTGACAATAAAAAGCCGGTTCTTGTTACCCCCCACCCTCTCTACTCTCATTTTGGTGCAAAGATTACCAAAGAGGAGGCTTGCAGAGAGCTTGGAATAGACCCGGACAAAAAGAACATCCTGTTTTTTGGCCTTATAAGGGATTATAAGGGATTGGATTTGCTTATAGAAGCCTTTGGCCTTTTGGATGATTCCTACCAGCTGATAATTGCCGGTGAACCTTACGGCAGTTTTGAAAAATACCAAACATTAATAGACAGCTCCCCCTATAAAGATAATATAAGTGTAACAACAAGTTATATTAAAGACAGTTGCGTATCCCCCTATTTCTCGGCAGCCGATGTGTGCGTACTTCCATACAGGTCTGCCACCCAAAGTGGCATAAGCTCTATCTGTTTTAATTTTAATCTCCCTATGATAACCACCAATGTAGGAGGTCTTAAAGAGACCATAGGGGAGAAAGGTACCGGTATGATTATCAATGATTGCAGCAAAGAGACTATTGCCAAGGCTATAAAGGAGTATTTTAACAATGACTCCCTTAGAGAGGAGTACTCAAGGAATATAGAGACGGTTAAGGAGGAGCTTTCGTGGAAAACTTTCTGTTGCCGTCTCACAGAGTTCTACAATAAGGATTTGCAGGGAGGCAGGTAAAATAGGTGCAAAAGATATGTTTAATTTTTAAGCCATAATAATATGAAATCCATTACATCTACAGAATTTGATTTCCCAAAACAGACCTCCAAATATATTGGAAAGGTTAGGGATGTATATACCATAGACAACAGCCTGATGGTTATGGTTGCCACAGACAGAATATCTGCCTTTGACGTTGTCCTCCCAAAGGGAATTCCTTATAAAGGACAGGTTCTTAACCAGATAGCTTCAAAATTTTTAGATGATACCGCAGACATAGTAAAGAACTGGAAAATAGCATCTCCCGATCCTATGGTTACTGT
>CAVIKQ010000044.1:0-12486 GCA_963643305.1 Eggerthellaceae bacterium | reverse complement strand
GTAAACTTATTTTGTGTAACAAAAATAGTTATTTTTAAAACAGTTCCAAACAAAAACAGCCCAATTGAAAAAAAACAATAAAAAATTTCATCTGCCCGAATATAATTATCTTTACAGCTCCAATTAAGTAAACTATGAAAAATATCTGTACCCTTTTTAAAATTGCAGTTGCAACGTTTGCTGCCGCCTTGATTATTGTAAGCTGTTCTAAACAAGAGAAGGAACCGCTATCATCGGACAATATCCTAAGATCCTTTGACCTACAGATGTCAAACAACCCCTATCTAAAACAGTCCAGTTTTGGCGTTATATCGGGAAACATTATCTATCTTACTATTCCTCAAGGGCAAAGCTCTCAGAAATTCATACCAACCTACAACAACGGCAACGGGAGTTATTTGGTTATAGGGCAAAGAGAGATTTTATCCGGGATAGATGAGACTACGCTTCCCGACAACTCTTCTGTAATATCTGTTGCTCCGGATGGTAGCACCATCGAATATACCCTTCTTGTAAGGGAGGGCGATGCAAGGATAGATTACTCCGTTTACCAGCTTATGAAAGAGTACTCCGTTCCCGGTGTCAGTCTCTGCATAACTCAAAACGAAGAACTGTCATATTCTGCAGGTTACGGCTATGCCGATGCCGAAAACAAGGTAAGGACGCTGCCTACACACCTGTTCCGATTGGCAAGTATGTCTAAGTGTCAGACATCTATCTGTATAATGAAACTGATTGAGGAGGGCAAACTCTCTATATCAGACAGAGTGTTTGGCGATAAAGGTATCTTAAAGGATGACTTCCCCGGTCCATACGTTTCAGGAGCAGATGCTGTAACGATTCAAGACCTTTTGGAGCATACATCGGGCTGGACATCGGACCCGGATCCAATGTTTACAAGCGATTCGAGATTTTACGGCAAGAGCTTAGACGACAGAATCAAATATGTAATAGGCAATGTTAAACAGACATATCCCCCCGGAACACAGTATTCGTATTACAATTTGGGGTTCGGCATCTTGGGAAGGGTCATAGAGAAAATCTCCGGACAACCATACGAACAGTTTCTTAAAGAGAATATTCATGCACCTCTCGGCATTACAAATATCCATGTAGGAGGAGACAGAGCCGGAAGAAGAGCGGATGAGGTTGTCTATTACTCCCAAGAGGGCACAAACGGATACGGAAACGACATGAAGGTTATTGCAGCCGCCGGTGGTCTGATTGCATCGGGAGTAGACCTTATGAAGCTGATGTGCGGTGTAGACTATGGCACTAAAGTTCCCGACATATTAAAAAAGGAGACTTTAGATCTTATGTACACCCCATCTGCTGCATATTCGAGATATGCTAAAGGATGGAGAGTAAACTACCCTGGGAACAACAATTGGGCATCGTACCACAGCGGCAATCTTGCCGGTACAGGTGTGCTATGGGTAAGAGGCAACAATGGTAAAAATGCTGTTATCTTGTGCAATTCAAGAAGTTACAAAGACGGTTTTGATGATGCCTTGTACACCATTCTTTTAGATGTAATCTAAGCCGGCTTCCATAGCGTTTGGTTGAAATTATTCAGCTCTTCTCTTTTCGCGGGTGAGGGCCTTGAGTTTGCGCCTCTCCTCCCGTGCCAAGGCTTTTTGTCTCTTTCTCTCCTCTCGTTTCAGTTTCTTGGCAAGTTTTGCCTGTTTACGCTCGTATGCCCTGAGTTCTCTCTTGGTCATCTTGGCTTTGTCTGCTTCACACAACACAGGCACACTTACAGAATCTTTATTGTTAAGAGGTTGTTTTACAAGGGTATCTGCCTGTATGACATTTGCATTCAAAGTATCTGTCACAGACACTTTTATGCTGTCTATAGTTGCTATACTGTCTGTAATTGCTATACTGTCTGTCTGCTGCTTCTGCATGCGTGCCATCTGCTTGGCCAACCTGTTTGCAGCTATGATTGAATCAGACCGGTGCTTATATGCAAAAATAGAATCTCTGCTCTCTTTAAAGAACCTGCCGGTATAGTTGTAGGCAGGGAAAGGGGTAGCTGTGAGCAATTGCCTTTGTGAACTCTTTACTGCTCGTGTAGTTATCTCTGCCCGGCTTTTTGGTCTTAGTGTATCGTGCCATTCAAACCCTCTTAGTCTCTGTTCTGAGAGCGGCAGGTTAAACAGAGGCTTTACATCGCTCTTTACATCTGAAATAGACCGCACATGCTGCAACTCCCTGTTTTTAAATCTTGTAGTCATCAGTTTGCTCTCCTCAATGTTTATAGAGGTGAATATAGAGTCCTCCTGTAGATAGAAAGCAGATGTAACCCCTCCCAAAGCATCAAAACGGTAAATATCGTTGTTATTGAAATAAGCCATCATCTCGGTACTTTTTATCTGGTTGTAATGTACCGAATCCTCCTGTGTTGCTATAAAAGCATTGGAGAGGAAATTGGCTTTTTTGAGGGCATTGTCTACTATAAGCAGCTGCATTGAATCTGATGTTACCTGATTGGTTGTATCGCTCCACAAGATTGGTTTTACATAAAACCGGGCTATCGAATCTAAATTGGTGTACACCAACGAATCGGCCACAGCCTGAATATCCCCCCTGAAAAGGCGCAATTTATGATACGCCTCAACAAAGGTGACAAACATAGTATCTGTCTCCACCAATGTACTCTCTTTTACAGAGAGGCTGTCTGCAACCTGTGCTGTAAGGCTATCTGCAATCTGCATGTTAAGGCTCTCTACAACTTGCTCTTTAAGACTGTCTGCAACTTGTGCTGTAAGGCTATCTGCAACCTGTGCTGTAAGGCTATCCGCAACCTGTGCTGTAAGGCTGTCTGCAACCTGTGCTGTAAGGCTCCCTACCGGTTGCACTTTAAGAGTATCTGCTGCCTGTATCTTTAAACTGTCTGCTGTCTGCATCTTAATGCTGTCTGCCTCAACCCCTTTAAGACTGTCTGTAGGGTTCATCTTCATCCCCTCTACAGGCAGCAGTCCTCCACTGTTGTTAATCTCTCCCAATCTTCCTCCCGATTTTACAGGCGGCCTTAGCTCTCCTCCTCGCTTTTTGTTAGGGTTTTTAATTGCAGCCTCCTTATCTATCTCTGTAAGAGGGTCAAGGCCCATAAGCCGTTGCCTCTCCGCAGCAGCCGCAACAATGACACTGTCTACAAGGGAAAGAGGTTTTTTATAATATCTAAGGGTATCTGCCCTCATGAAAATGGTATCTCTCCTCCCCTCTTCAAAAGAGTACATTGCAAGTGCAGGTGATTTTGTAACAACCACATTTATATATGGTTGCCTCTCTATTATTGCAAGATCTCCAAACAGTATAACCTTCTGCACGGTATCTAATACCTGCGCATTTCTGTTAATCTCTGCGTATCCCGATGTCTTGTTGTAGATTATATTATCTCCCCACACCTCCTGCTCAGACGATATGATATATCCGTCTTTTGTAAGATTGAATATTGTTGTTCCTCTGTTGTAGGTTCCATTGTTGGCATACAGCATATTGTCCTCTTTCCATCCTGTTGTGGCATGGCCGAATCTAACAACCTGCGACTCTGTATAATAATCTATTACATCTGACGATATGAATGTAGAGTCTATAAACACCTCTACCGCCTCCTTAAATGAAAACCTCTTCTCCTTGCCAAAATAGTACCCCTTGTTGCTCTCCATTATGCTGCCGTCATTGCTCTGCATAACGCCTCCGTTGTAGAAGAAGCCTATACTGTCTTTGGTGTAATAATCTATAGCAGTGGTTCTTAGTATGTTTCTCTCTTTATCGTACAACTCTACAAGAGCACCGCTGACCTTTGCAAGGTTGGAATCTATGATATAGTCTATGTTATCTCCTGTAAGAAAGGTATTCTCCTGAATAACCTTAACATTTCCTGTGGCTCTGATAATATTGTCTGTAACATCCCATTTGGCAGAGTCGCATTTAAGGTAGGTGTTGTTATGGAAAAATATTGCATCTCCTATAATCTCTCTGTACGGTTTGCCCTCTATCTCAACTATTTTGGCAGAATTGGCCTGAATAAGCGTTACCAAAGAGTCTTCATCATCCTGCTGCCCCCTGCTAACAGCAAAACTTTCAGCACCGTTACGGTTGCCGAAAGTTTGCACAGGTATATTCTCGCCGGCATAAATAATTGCTCCTACAAACAAGAATATTACAGCCGGCACTATCTTAAATCTCAGTCTCATTTAATCCAGCCTTCTCTCTCAAACGGGCAATTCTTAAACAGGTCGTCTACCTTTATATATGTAATCTTTATCTTCTCCTTTATAAAATCCTCTATGGCTGCCTTTTGCATATGTTGTTCCGTAATATTCTGCAAGACAATATAATCATCCTTAAAGGTTGCCGTATGAGATGGAATAACCTTGTCTAACTTTATAATCTTATAGACTGTGTTACCTCTGCCCTCTGTATCCAATGTCTCAAAAGGCTCGGAAATCTCCCCCTCTTTAAGCCCTTTGAGTTCTGCATAATCCTGCGGTTGGAGCTGGTCTTTCTCAAAGGTAATAGAGCCTGAATACTGGTCTACCATCTGTCCTCCGTTTGTTGCGGTCTTTGGATCCATAGAGTACATCCTTGCAGCTGTTGCAAACTCTATGCTGTCTGCCATTATCTTGCTTCTAAGGCTGTCGAGTGTCTTAAAGGCTTTTGTTCTGTCTTCTGCGGTAAATTTGGGTTTCAACAATATATGTCTCGCATTAAACATCTCCCCCTCTTTTTCTAACATCTGTATAAGATGAAAACCATCGGGAGTCTCTACAATCTGTGAAATCTGCCCCGGCTTGAGCGCCATTGCCGCATCTGAAAATGCCGGCCAGTAGATATTCTTTGAGGCCATTCTAAGCTCTCCACCCCTTACGGCACTACCGGGATCCTCTGAATATAATGTTGCGAGTGTTGAAAACTTCTCCCCTTTTAGAATCCTGTCTCTAAAACTGAGCAGCTGCTCCTTAACCCTTATAACAGGGTCTTTTTTATCGGGATAGATACAAATCTGACTCAATTTATACCCTGTTGAGATGATAGGAAGGCTGTCCTTGTCTGTCCTTTTATAGAATTTCTCAACCTGTCCGGGGGTTATCTTCTCTACACTCTGCATTATCTTCTGCTGCATCTGCTGTGTAAGGCTCTGCTCTCTAAGGAGTTCTCTCCACTCCTGTTTTAACTTGTGAAGCGGCTTCTTAAAGTACTCCTCTGTGGCCCTCTCTCCTCCAAGACGGGTTGTAATATCGGCAAAACGTTCTTGCAGCATCATCTCTACCATCTCCTCCTTGGCACTAAGACTGTCTAACTTTGCCTGGTTAAGATACAGCTTCTGCACCATCAGGTTTTCTAACACGCTACATCTTAGGTTCTGCTCTGATCCCATATACCCGTTAGCTATCATCATCTGCACCTCGGCCTCTAATGTGGAGAGCTGTACTATCTCATTTCCTACGGTAACCACAGACTTGTCTATAAGCCCGTCATACCTTTGAGCAAACAGTCTGCCCCCAAAGAGCATCTGTACAAGCAGAGTAAAAAGAACAACAGATCTACTTACCTTCATTATCTATAATTTTAAAAGTTTTATTGTTTAACGCATCGTTGAGAATATCTTTCTGCAGGGCTGTTTCCAAATCCTGCTTTCTCTTGCTAATGATAATCTCCTTGATTTTTTCTTTATAGAATTCAAACGGAGCAACTTGTCCGGGGGCAACAAACTCCAAACTCTGTACCATAGTTGTGTATAAAGAGTCTTTTTGGCTGTAAATTTCACCTTTTAACAGTGCTGCCGTTAACCTCTCTATATCTGCGGCCGCCTCTTTAGCCACAACATTAAGCCCTACCCAGTTATTGTTGTAGTTGTTGTATGCGTATGCAGAGGATCTTGCAAACTCCTCCATGTCATCCTCCCCGGTCTCGGAGACAGATTCCTTTTTAAGAAGCTGCTTTGATATAACCTTAAGATTTGGAGAGCTGTTGCTCAGCTTTATAATTCGCCCTCTCATAATGCCGTCTGTTGCTGTAAAAATCTCCTTATGCTCCTCATAGTACTCCATCATCTGGTTCTCAGAGACAAGAGTGTCTAACCTTTGGGAGATATACATGTTCTCATACCTGAACGCAAGCAGCTGGTTTTTATACTCTTCCAACTGGTTTTCAACATCTCTCTCCTGCTTTGGCAGCTCCTGCTCGGCTTTAAGTACTTTGAGCTGCTTTACAGCCCATGAGTTGATATAACGGCGTACCAACACTATGCTGTCCTCCGGGCTTATACCCTTTGGGATTATCTTGTCCGTTTCAGATCTGTACAGCGTTTTATTGCCCACCTTGGCTATTGCCTCTCTCCCTGCAAACCTATCTACAATGGTACAGGATGAGAGCACAGCCGCAAGAAAGAATATGGCCAACAGTCTTAGACGTTTCATAGTGTGTCTTATCTTGAATAATTTGGAGCCTCGCGTGTAATGGTAACATCGTGAGGATGGTTCTCAATAACTCCGGCAGAGGTTATCCTTACAAACTTGGCAGTTCTCAAAGTCTCAATATCGGGAGCCCCGCAGTAACCCATACCGGCTCTGAGGCCCCCCTCCAACTGATAGATTACCTCTGCAAGATTTCCCTTGTACGGAACCTGGGCAACAATACCCTCAGGCACAAGTTTCTTTATATCCTCCTCCATATCCTGGAAATATCTGTCTTTTGAACCCTGCTGCATTGCCTCTAACGAACCCATGCCTCTGTATGATTTGAATTTTCTTCCGTTAAGGATTATGGTCTCTCCCGGAGACTCCTCTACACCGGCAAATAACGAGCCTGCCATAATGGTAGATGCTCCGGCTGCAAGAGCCTTTACAATATCTCCCGAATATCTTATCCCTCCATCTGCAATTACAGGAATACCTGTTCCTTTTAGTGCATCTGCGGCAAGCATGATTGCAGTAAGCTGAGGCACACCTACACCTGCAACCACACGGGTGGTACAGATAGAACCGGGTCCTATGCCAACCTTAACTCCGTCAACCCCGCACTCTGCAAGCGCAAGGGCAGCCTCTCCTGTTGCAACATTCCCGGCTATTACCTGAAGATGAGGGAAAGCCTCCTTTACAGCCTTTATTGTTTTAAGTACATATACAGAGTGCCCGTGCGCCGTATCTACAACAACGGCATCCACATCTACAGAGGAGAGCATCTCTATCTTCTTTATGGTATCTGCTCCAACTCCAACGGCAGCTGCTGCCAACAGACGGCCTTTGCTGTCTTTACTTGCTTTTGGATTATCTTTAATCTTTGTAATATCTTTATATGTGATAAGACCCACCAAAACTCCATTGGTATCTACAACAGGCAATTTCTCTATTCTGTATCTCTGAAGAAGATAGGTTGCGTTTGCCAAATCTGTCCCCTTTGTAGTGGTTATAAGATTCTCCTTTGTCATTATCTGATCTATAGGGGTCTTTACATCATCTACAAAACGAAGATCTCTGTTGGTGACTATTCCAATAAGATGTTTCTTGTCATCTACAACCGGAATTCCGCCTATCTTGTTGTCTTTCATTAAGGCCAAGGCATCGGACACCAACGCGTTGCTCTTTATGACAATAGGGTCATATATCATTCCGTTCTCTGCACGCTTAACCCTCCTCACATGCTCCATCTGGCTCTCTATTGGCATATTCTTATGAATAACGCCTATTCCGCCGGCACGGGCAATTGCAATGGCCAACTCAGACTCGGTAACGGTATCCATTGCTGCCGATACGATAGGGCTTTGCAGCTCTATCTCCTTTGAAAATTTTGTATTGATTTTTACTTCGCGAGGCAACACCTCAGACCTCGCAGGTATAAGAAGCACATCGTCAAATGTGAGACCTTCGGGAATAATTCTATTAGCTAAAAATTGCATATTGTAAGTTTTTAGCCAACAAAGATAGGAAATATTATTATTTTTTGTATAATCTGCCCTGAAACGTATTGAGTTCTTCTAATCTTTTCTCAAGCATCTGCAATATCTGCGGGTTACGGATTAATCCCCAAGGGGTGCTCTCTACAAATCTTGGAGGCACCTCTCCTGCAAATCTCTCTATATAAAGTTGGGGATTAAGCTGTTCCAAGATTTTGATGAAGAAATCTATGTATGCCGGCAATGTCCACTGTACAAAATCTTTAGGAGCATGTTTGAACTGCTGCTCCATAGCGGTACCTTTCACTATCTGAAGCTGGTGAAACTTAACGCTCTGCAGAGGAAGACTGTTTATGAATTGGGGTATGTTGAGCATCTCTTCTTCAGTCTCGCCGGGCAGCCCCAATATGAAATGTGCCCCCTGCATAATGCCTTTGGCTGCCGTCTCTTTAACGGCATCTACGGCACACTGCAGATTGTGGCAACGGTTTATCCGCTCTAAGGTCTTGTCGTAGCATGATTCTATGCCATATTCAACTATAACAATCCTCTCTTTAGACAGTTGTGCTATGTAGTCTAATTTGTTGGCATCTACACAATCCGGGCGCGTGCCTATTACCAATCCCTTTACCTTTGGGTGCGAAAGCGCCTCCTCATACACCCTTTTTAATCTCTCTAACGGAGCATAGGTATTGGAGTAGGGCTGAAAATAGGCCAAATAACCCTCCGCTGTTCTGTACCTGTTAAGATGAAACTCTATCCCCTCCTCTATCTGCTGCAAAATGGGTTTGTTTGGAGTTGAATAGTTTGGATGAAAAGCATCGTTGTTGCAATAGCTACACCCTCCACGCCCCTTGAAACCATCTCTGTTGGGGCAGGTAAAACCTGCATCTACAACAATTTTCTGAAGCCTGCTACCATATTTTTCTTTAAAGAATCCGGCAAACGTATTATATCTTGCCAACATTGCCTCCTCTGTTTATCTTTACCTTAAAGAGAGCCTTTTTGTATTGACCGTTGCCCAAAAGCGGAGCATGTGCATCGGCAGGAAATACTATAGCTAT
Source organism: Eggerthellaceae bacterium (assembly GCA_963643305.1). Lineage (GTDB taxonomy): Bacteria > Bacteroidota > Bacteroidia > Bacteroidales > UBA932 > Egerieousia. The sequence goes on along the minus strand of CAVIKQ010000044.1, from coordinate 3,519 downwards.
GTTATCGGGACCCAAAATAACATAATTCTCAGGCTCGTCATCTGTAAAGGCAATATCATTAGCCTCGTCATATTTTGAGTTTTCTGTTTTGCAACAGGCCCTGTCTCTTATGCCTATTGTCTCTGACCCCTCCAAAAGAACATGTATATCTACATATGAATCATGCACTTCTAACTTGGCCTCTTCATAGCCTTTTAGCTCGCCACTCTGTATTGTACACCAAATTTTACCCTCCTCTATCTCATGTTTGCCCTCCTCTAAGGTATGCAGGTTGTTCTTGCGTATAAACTGATAGACCTTGTTGAAACCCTCTTGCAAAGTCTGGTACTTCTCAAAACTTTTTAACGAATCTAATATCATTTTTCACCTCTGTTAATTAAAATAAGCCCTAAAAGGGTTACAAAGATAATTTATTTCCCTATTTTTGTAGGTATATTAACTAAATATAATTTTTACCTATTTCTATGAGAAAAATATTATTGGTTTCTGCATCTGTGCTTTTGCTTGCCGGATGTGCAGGAAACGGTGAGGATAAGACCTCTGCCAAATTCAAAGAGGTCTGCGATAAAGTTAAAGCAGATAATATTCCCGATAAAAGAGTTGATGTTTTTGATCCTGTTCTCGATAACAAAAGCGAGACGTTGGTTCTGCGCGGCGTTACAACCAATGCCACAGCCAAGGAGCAGTTGCTTAAAGGGATAGCAGATGCCGGCATTAAGGCTTTAGACAGCATGGAGGTTCTTCCCACAGCAGCAATGGGAGACAAGATATATGGTGTAACCGCCCTCTCTGTAATTAATTTCCGCACAGGCCCCGACTATGACGCAGAGGCTGCCACGCAGACAATGATGGGGGCACCTCTCAAACTTCTCATGGAGACAGACGGATGGGTTAGAGCCGTAACACCGGAGGGGTATATTGCATGGGTTAGAGGCAGCGGAATAGCAAAGATGACAAAAGAGGAGTTTGACAGTTATATTGCTGCGCCAAAGGTTGTTGTAACAGATAAATATATCTCTGTAATGGAGACTCCGGGGGGAAAAGCCCCTGTAAGCGATGCCGTTTGGGGTAACGTTCTGCTTGATTTGGGGGTACGCGGCAGTTATAGAGCCGTTTCACTTCCCGATGGCAGAAAGGGTTATGTAAACAACAGCTCTGTAATGGAGTATGCCAAATGGGTTAACAGCCGTAACGCCACAGCAGAGTCTGTTATTGAAACAGCAAAACAGTTTATGGGCGTTCCTTACATGTGGGGAGCCACATCTGTAAAGGCTGTAGACTGCAGCGGTTTTACAAAATCTGTTTATTACCTCAACGGACTCATCCTTGCCCGCGATGCTTCGCAACAGTGCTATACAGGAGAGGATGTAGATATTACAAAATATGTAAATGACTCCCTATATACCATAGACGCCCTGCAGAACCTTAAAAAAGGGGATCTTATCTTCTTTGGCAGAAAGGCAACCGCAGAGAGGAAAGAACGTGCAACCCATGTTGGAATCTATATTGAGAAGGGACGGTTCATCCACTCTGCCGGCTATGTACATATAAACAGTCTGCTACCCAATGACGAGGATTACTACACAGGTTCAACCCGTCTGATTCGCGCTCAAAGGATTCTTGGAAACGAGGATAGGGGGATGGGTATAGAGTCTATACAGAAATCAGTTTACGGTATGCCTCAACAGGCTAAATAGATAAAAAAGAGTTATGAATAACAGACGTAATTTCCTTAAACAGGCAGGTCTGCTAACTGCAGCTGCCGCTTTTTTGAGCCCTGCTCAGATTTTTGCCCAAAAGAATCCTTCCAATGCAAAGAAATTGAGTGGGAGCAAGAAGATGGAACTCTCTTTTGTTCCTTATGATGCCCAGATGAGGCACGTGTTTACAATTGCCAACTCATCGAGAACAACAACTCCTATTGTTCTTACCAAAATAACATACGACGGATACACCGGTTACGGTGAGGCTGCCATGCCTCCATATCTTGGCGAAACCCAGGCTTCTGTAATTGAGTTTCTTAAGAAAGTCAACCTTGGACAGTTCAGCTCTCCGTTCCTTATTGAGGATATAATGAGCTATGTAGATGCAATTGCAATAAACAACACCGCTGCAAAGGCTGCTGTTGATATTGCCCTGCACGACCTTGTTGGCAAGATGATTGGCCAGCCATGGTGGAAAATCTGGGGCTTTAATCCTACAACCTGCCCAAACACCTCGTTTACAGTTGGATTAGACACAGAGGAGGTTGTTAAGGAGAAAACCAAAGAGGCATCTCCATACAAGGTTATAAAGGTAAAGTTAGGCAGGGACGAGGCAACGGACAAGATGATGATTAACACCATCCGTTCTGTAACAGATACTGTTATCTGCGTAGATGCCAATCAGGGATGGAAAGACAAGCATTATGCTTTGGATATGATTAACTGGCTTAACGAACGCAACGTAAATATGATTGAACAGCCTATGCCAAAGCTCATGTTAGACCAGACTGCATGGCTTACAGAGCGTAGCCCGCTTCCAATCATTGCAGATGAGGCTTGCCAGAGACTAACAGATATAAAGAAACTTCATGGGGCGTACACCGGCATAAATATCAAACTTATGAAATGTACCGGCTTGCGTGAGGCTCGCGAGATGGTTTCTTTGGCACAGGCTCTTGATATGAAACTTATGGTTGGTTGTATGACGGAGACCTCTTGCGCCATATCTGCCGGTGCCCAGATTGCACCTAAGACACAGTGGGCAGACCTCGACGGCAACCTGCTTATTGCCAACGACTGTTTTAGCGGAATGAAGATTGTAGATGGCAAGATTACTTTAAGCGATAAGCCGGGTCTTGGCATTGAGCCTACTTCAAAGATATTCTAAATGGATTATACAAATAGTATCAATTTATAAACAATCAGATATATGAACAATTTAAGAACTGTAAAAAAAGATATAGTTTATCTTGTAAACGAGGTTATCTCAGACTGCTGGGTGTACCTTTATCTTAACAACAACAAGAACAAGGAGACAGTTGTGGGAATCATCACAGATGCAATTGCCTTGGGCGACAAACTTATTGCAGATGTAAACAACTATCCAAAGGGCAAAGGTGAGCCAAGAAAATTCTTTAAAGTTGTAAAACAGGAGCTTCTCACAGGCATAGAAAAACTCTTCCAAAGAGTTAATGAACTAAACTAAAGAAGCAGGTACTACACTTACAGGCTTCAGATTACGCTATTTGCGTTACGTTAAATACGTAACGCAAATAGCGTAATCAAATATAAAATAGCAAAATAATCCCCTTGGCTTTTCATTATAAAATAAACGATTAAGCCGAGAGCAGAGGCAAAATTTATTTTGATTATGCCGAGGCGCCAGTGATTGTAAACGCAGTTTAAAATAAATTTTGAATATTAACGAATAATCTTTACATTTACCTGTGATACCGTTAGAAATGATAACACATTTCAACACTCTGCTTCACAGGTATATAAGATATACAGTCTCAGAGGGCAGACTGCTCATGGT
>CAVIKQ010000043.1:0-12659 GCA_963643305.1 Eggerthellaceae bacterium | reverse complement strand
TGAGGTGCTTACACTCTTCAATCTGCTGCAGGAGCTGAGCGAAAAGTACAAAGAGGTTCTTTTGCCCGGATATACTCACACACAGATAGCCATGCCGTCATCGTTTGGGCTATGGTTTGGAGCATACGCAGAGACGCTTACAGACGATATGATTATGCTCTCAGCAGCATACAGAATTGCAGATGAGAATCCGCTTGGTTCAGCAGCGGGCTATGGCAGTTCGTTTCCGTTAGACAGGGAGCTTACCACACGTCTGCTTGGCTTTAGCACGCTTAACTACAACTCTATAGCAGCACAGATGAGCCGTGGAAAATGTGAGAAAGCGGTTGCCGCAGCCATTGGATGCTTAGCCACAACCCTAAACAGGTTGGCATCTGACAACATAATGTTTATCTGCCAGAATTTTGGCTTTATTTCTCTTCCCGATAATTTAACTACCGGCAGCAGCATTATGCCGCATAAAAAGAATCCCGATGTATGGGAGATAATAAGAGCCAACTGCAACAGAATACAGAGCGTACAAAATGAGATCTCGCTGCTTACCACAAATATGATAAACGGATACCACAGAGACTACCAGCTGCTAAAGGATATACTCTTCCCTGCTCTTGAGATGATGCATAAATCGTTGTACATGGCAACATATCTATTAAAGAACACAAGAGTAAAGGAGAATATCCTAAACGATTCCAAATATGAATATCTCTTTACCGTAGAGGAGGTTAACAGGCGTGTCCTTAACGGTATGCCATTCAGAGATGCATATAGGGAGGTTGGTACCGAGGTAAATTGCGGTAAATTCAAGCACAACGGAACACCGGCATACACTCACAAGGGGAGCATAGGAAATCTCTGCACAGAGGAGATAAAACTAAAGATGGAAAAGGCATCTAAATAACACTGAAGCTGTCTATATAGTTGTAAAACACACCCGCAATACCAAAAAGAATTACGCCAACGGTGCAGACGGCCAAGGCTGCCCGTGTGCCGCAGTCACTCTTAAAGGTGGCAATGGGGTTATCGTTGGGATTGATATACATTGCTTTAACAATAAGCAGGTAGTAATACAAGGAGATAATTGTGTTAACCAAAGCCAGGAATACCAATAGGTGAAAACCTGCATTAAAAGCGGCCATAAAGATAAAGAATTTGGAGAAGAACCCTGCAAACGGAGGAATCCCCGCCAAAGAGAAGAGGCAGAGAGTCATTAGGAGTGCTAACTTGGGGTTGGTCTTGTAGAGACCGTTGTAGTCATCTATCTCTATTTTGCCGCTATTCTGCTCAACTACATGAATAACGGAGAACGCCCCCAGATTTGCAACCATGTAGACCAAGAGGTAGAAGACAAGGGCTGTCATCCCTTGGGCGGTGCCCCCCATTACGCCAAGCACAAGGTAACCGGCCTGAGAAATGGCAGAGAAAGCCATAAAGCGTTTAAGGTTTTTCTGACGTATGGCAAAAAGGTTGGCAACTGTGATGGAGGCTATGATAATCCAGAAGATCCCCACATTCCACATAGATGAAAAATCTTTAGAACCAAACACCTTTGTAAGTACAGTCATTAACACAAAGGCAGCGGAACCCTTTGAGATAACACTTAGGTACCCCGTTACTACAGTAGGTGCACCCTGGTAAGTGTCTGCAGTCCAAAGGTGGAAAGGAACAAGAGAAATCTTAAAGCCCAAACCTGCAATTAATAGCACAAGCCCCAGAATACTTAGAAGATTCAGATTAAGGTGCAGCGCAATCTCATTAAAATAGAGCGTACCTGCAACACCGTAGATAAGCGAAATGCCATAGAGCAGCAGAGCACTCGAAAAGAGAGCCAACAGGATAAACTTGCCACCGGCCTCTGCACTCTCCCGGCTCCTCTTGTCAAAGGCTATAAGGGCAGCCATTGGGATAGAGGCCAACTCAAGTCCGATAAAGAAGATAATAAAATGGCCGCTCGAAATCATAAAATACATACCGAGCAGGGTAAAGAGTACTACAGTGTGGAACTCCCCTATCTTTATCCGGTTGTCAGGGTTGGTAAGCCATTTGGCCGACATCAAAAAGACTATAATGACCCCTATGTTAAGCAGACTCTTTACTATGGTCATCATAGGGGTATGCTGGTACATGCCACCAAAAGCAGCTTTTGGTGCGAGTGCTCCATTGCAGCATGGCAGGAGATTGAGCAGCGTATGTATAAGTAACAACGCTATTGGGAACAGCGTGCGGAAACTGCATCTGCATGCCCCGCTCATAGAGCCATTGGCACTGCACGTCACTGCATCATCGTCACTTTTACCACAAAGGAAGAGGTCGGTTATGAATATAACGATTATAACTGCAAGGAGACTTATCTCCTCTGTCATACTTAAAAATTGAGAATAGTCCATTGTTCTGTTTTACTCATTTATAGGTTAAATAAATGGATTACTTGATGATATTTCTGCTGCCGACTTTATATGATCCACTATAGGAGCCACCCCTGTTGTAATCATATTACTCATCCAAAGCGGTGCAAGACCGAGCCCTGCAACAGCTACAATAAGGCAGATGACAGCAAAGCGTTCATCCCATGTTGCATCGGTCAGTTTCAGGTGGTTCTCATTGGTGCAGGTACCGTATAGAATCTTGCCTACCAAGCGCAGTATGTAAACCGCTGTTATTACTATACTCGTAATGGCCGCAATGGTTAAAAAACGGTGAAAACCCTCTGCATTTTGGAACGAACCCACAAAGATGGTCATTTCGGCAACAAATCCCGAAAGTCCCGGCAGACCGAGGTTGGCCAAACCGGCAATGACATAGCAGACAGAGAGAAACGGCATTACCTTCATTAGTCCGTTCAGCTCACGAATATCCCGCGTATGGGTACGTCCATAAATCATCCCGATTAAGGCAAAGAAGAGGGCGGTCATGAGTCCGTGGCTTAACATCTGGAGCACGGCTCCGGTACAGGCAGTCCGGTTCAACATTAAGATGGCAAAAAGTACCAGACCGCAGTGAGACACAGAACTGTAGGCATTGATATATTTGAGGTCTGTCTGCACACAGGCAGAAAAAGCACCGTAAACCACAGAAATAGCTGTAAGAATCAGAAAGATTCGGCCAAGCTCATTGGCAGCTTCCGGCATAAGGTACATGGCAATGCGGAAACAGCCGTAGCCACCTAATTTCATAAGCACACCGGCATGAAGCATAGAAACGGCTGTAGGCGCGGATGCGTGCCCATCGGGGCTCCATGTATGAAAAGGGAAGAGCGCTCCGAGCACACCAAAACCTACAAAGGTCATCGGGAACCAGATATACTGCTGTGCAATATCTATTGGATGTGCTCCACCTGTATGGTTGGCAATATCAATGATGTTCATTGTTTGGCCACCGGCTCCGTAGAAGATGCCAAAGATACCGCACATGAGGAATGCCGAAGCTCCCATCAGCATGAGGGTAAGTTTCATGGCTGCATACTCCTTTTTTCCACTGCCCCAAACTCCAATAAGCAGGTACATTGGGATTAGGGCTATTTCGTAGAACATGAACATGGTGAACATATCTACAGAGATAAAGAATCCGAACACCCCCATACTCAAAAGGGTGAACCAAAGGAAATACTCTTTTGTGAGCGGTTTCAGTTTCCACGATGCGAATGTTCCGGTGAACACTATGATAGAGGAGAGCAACAACATTGCTACACTGATACCGTCTACCCCAACAGAATATTTTATATGTAGCGGCTCAAACCAAGAGATAGAACCGGTGTAAAGCATCTCTGCATCATTAACAGCGCGGTCGCACAGGAAACGGAGAGTAAGATAAACGGCAAATATCAGCAAGGCAGAGCTGCCTGTAACCATAACGCCACGCACCTGATTAACGTTACGGGCAATCCATAGGCCAATCAACATCAACAAGGGGATGAATACAAAAGTTGACAAGAATAATATATTTTCCATCTGTTTCTTCTGTTAGAATTTACAATAAAAGGCGGTCAGTATCATAATGGCCAGTAAAACGAGAATACCAATAAAAAACAGGCCGGCATATCTCTGTACAGCACCGCTCTGCAAGCCTCTGATTCGTAAACTTAAAGAGTGTGTGCCTGAGGCAAGGAGATTAAAGAACCCATCTACTATGTGGCGGTCGAACCATGCAATTGGCTTGGAGATTCGCGCAAAGATGATATTATGCGTAATATACCGGTAAACTTCATCCATATAAAAACGCTTGTAAGCCCAACGATGCAGCTTTTGGAGCCTCTCGGCCGCAGCATCGGCAACCGGTTGTCGTTCCCCCATATAGATATAGGATGCAAGGGCTATGGCGCCAACGGCAATGACTATACTCGTACAGGCCACATTCCGGTTAAGCTGAATATCATATATCTGTCCGTCTGCACTTACAAAGTGTCCAAAAGGGATAAATCCGGCCAAACAGGTGACTGCCGCAAGAAAGATTAAGGGTAAGGTCATGGTAATCGGTGCCTCATGTGGCAGGTGCTCTGCATGAAGCTCTTTATTTTCCGTACCCCAGAAGATTCCAAAATAGAGACGAAACATATAGAACGCTGTCATGGCGGCAATGGCTGTCATGCTCCACCCCATAAAAGGACTGTAGGCAAAGCAAGCAGAAAGAATTTCATCTTTTGAGAAGAACCCAGAAAACGGAGGAATACCGGCAATGGAGAGACAGGCAATAAGGAAGGTAATATGCGTGATTGGCATATACTTACGCAAGCCTCCCATGGCCGACATCTCATTGCTGTGCACGGCATGAATGATACATCCCGCACCAAGGAAGAGCAGTGCCTTGAACATTGCATGGGTAAGGAGATGAAACATAGAGGCCATATAGCCGAGGCTGCCGGGATGTTCGTGCCCGGTAGTAATCTCGGTACAGACACCAAGGGCAACCATCATAAAGGCAATCTGCGAAATGGTAGAGAAGGCCAACACACGTTTTATATCGCTCTGGGCACAGGCCACGGAAGCTGCGTAAAAGGCTGTAAAAACTCCCACCCACGCCACAATACCAAGTGCATTTGGAGCATACTCTATCCACAAAGGGAAGAGACGGGCCACCTGAAAGACACCGGCCACAACCATAGTGGCGGCATGAATCAAGGCACTCACAGGGGTAGGCCCCTCCATGGCATCAGGCAGCCAGATATGCAACGGGAACATGGCGCTCTTGCCGGCACCGCCAATAAACATCAGTACCAAAGCGGTTGGCAGCATATACCCTCCGGCTGCAAAACCGGCTGCATCAAAGTTAAAGCCGAACGATTCACAGTAGTAGCCGTATATGAGGATGCCAATCAGGAAGAACATATCGGCAAAACGTGTAACAATAAAGGCTTTCTTTGAGGCAGCAATAGCTGCAGGCGAGGTGTAGTAGAAACCTATTAGCAGATAAGATGACACCCCCACAAGCTCCCAGAACAGATACATCTGAAAGATATTGGTAGCCACAACCAGCCCAAGCATAGAGGCGGTAAAGAGGCTCAGGAAAGCGTAATAGCGTTGGAATCCGCGCTCCCCGTGCATATAGCCAAAGGAGTAGATATGTACCATGAGCGACACCGTTGAGATGACTATAAGCATCATTACAGAAATAGGGTCGAGCATGATTCCTATATCAAAATGGAGACCTTTATTAAAGAAAGGCAACCATGTAAAACTATATGGTATAACTGTTTCCAACACACCTCCCAATGTTCTTGGCATAGTAAAATACTCGTAGGCCGTAACATAGGAGAGCGCTGCCACAACGCCGAGCACGCAGGTACCGATAATGCCTGCCGCCTTATGGCTTAACCATTTTCCGCAAATCCCCAAAAGAAGGAAGGAGAAGAATGGCAACAGAAATATTAATAATGTATATTCCATATTATGCTTTTGTAAGAGTTACCACTTCATGTTTTCCAATTTGTCTACCGAGATGTTTTTAAACGCCCTATAGATGTTAATCATTATGGCTATGGCTATGGCGCTCTCTGCCGCTGCTATGGCAATGGCAAAGAGTGTAAAGAGATAGCCCTCATGACCGTTGGGGTAAAGCATCCGGTTGAACACAACAAAATTAATGTCGGCCGAGTTCAGCATCAGTTCTATGGAGAGCAACATAGCTAACGTATTGCGACGCGTTAGGAAACCAAAAATCCCTGCGAACATCATTACGGCTGCGATTATCAGGATATATTCTATCTGTATCATAATTTTTTAATATTTACGGGCAATGAGCAAGCCGGCTACAATGCAAGCCAATAACAGCACAGAGACAGCTTCAAAAGGGAGCAGGTAGCCTCCATGCTCTGTGGAGAGCAGTAGAGAGCCTATACTGTCTATGGAGTTGTTCTCCAATGCTCCCGCCGGTTCTTCCGGTGCTCCAAGAGCAACCACATTCTCAAAGAGTTTCTGTTTAAATAGCACTCCAACAAAGACAAGGAAACCTAATAAGGTAAGTATCAAGCCCGGGGAGGCGTCTTTCACAGGAGTTTTAATCTCCCCCTCCTTGCCCTTGGTAAGCAGGATAGCAAACACGTAGAGAACAATGATACCACCTGCATAAATCAAAGTCTGCACAGCTCCAAGAAAGGTGTAACCCATTAGAAAGTAGATGCCGGCCGTGCCGAGAAGCACAAAGAGCAGGTAAGTGGCAGCACGAATTATACTTCTCGTTACAACGGTAGCAATTGAGGAGAGAATAATGATAACTGCTAAAATGACAAAGATTATATTGTGTGCATTCATCTTATTATTTTTTTTCTTCTACATGACTGAACGGATGGTTAAGCACCTTTATGAGCTTTGAACGATCGAACACTGCGTTTTCAAAACTCCGGTCAAAGGTAATGGCTCCGTGTGGACAGGCGCGAGTACAGAGCTGGCAGAAGATACAGCAACCAAGGTTGTATTCATACTTTACAAGGCGTTTCTTCTGCTTACCCTCCTCATCCTCGTAAAATTCGCTCGTTACCTTTATGGTGCCGTTGGGACAGGCCATCTGGCAGAGTCCGCAGCCTACACACTTGTGTTCGTTTTTTTCGTTGTGAGGCATTGTCAGCGAACCACGGAAACGCTCAAACATTTTCAGTTCTTTTCTGTTTTCGGGATACTGTTCTGTTATTTTCTTGGTAAAAAACTCGCGCATGGTTGTTTTAAGCCCTATGCAGAGGGTTTTTATACCACCTAACATACCTTTAATATAATTGTTGTTCATCAGTTTTAAGTTAACGACCGCTACAGTGCGGTCTGCCGTTATATAAGTTAAAAGTGGAGGCCGAATGAAACAACGAGTGCCATGAGAATGAGATTAATCATGCTGATTGGCACAAGGTATTTCCATTCCAACGAGAGAATCTGGTCTATTCTCAAACGTGGAAAGGTCCAGCGCAACCACATTAAAAGGAATACTACAAAAAATGTCTTCCCGATAAACCACACTGCACCGGGAATATAATCCATAACCATATTAAAGCCGTTAAATTCGGCTATATGCAGCGGTGCCCATCCGCCTAAGAAGATGGTTGACGCCATACCTGCACAGATAAAGAGGTTCAGGTATTCTGCTAAATAGTAATAACCAAAGTGCATACCTGAATATTCCGTGTGGTAGCCGGCAGTCAGCTCGCTTTCACTTTCGGGAAGATCAAACGGCCCTCGGTTACACTCCGCATCTCCTGCTATGAGGTAGAGGATAAACGCAATTACGGCCGGCAGATGTCCGCGAAAGATGTTCCATCCATGAACAGCCTGTTGATTGCAAATTTCGGAGATAGAGAGAGTTCCGGTAAGGCAGATCATGGTAAGCATGGTTATGCCAATAGAGAGCTCATAGCTGATGATTTGCGCACCGCTACGCATGGCTCCTATTAGGGCGTACTTGTTATTGCTGCTCCATCCGGCCAATAATATACCCACAACCCCAAGACTGCTTACCGCTAAGAAGAAGAATACTCCAACGTTAAAGTCAATGATTTGCCCCCCTTTATTCCATGGAAGACAGGCAAAGGTTATCATCGATGCAGTTACTACGAGAAACGGAGCAAGGTTGTACAGGAACAGATCTGTCTGTCGCATGTTGATAATCTCCTTTGTCAACATCTTGAAAACGTCACTGAAGACCTGTAACGAACCGTACGGACCAACACGCATAGGGCCGAGGCGGCACTGGAAAAATGCGCAAATCTTACGCTCCATGTAGATTAGGAAAATGGCAAACATTGCGTAGAGCGTTATGATGACCAAGGCCACTATAATGCTCTCTGTTAAGGTAACACCCCACTCCGGCATGAAGCCGCCAAGCAGACTGTGAAACCGTGAAGTTACTATATTGAAGTTGAACATTTCTCTCTGTGTTATTTACTCAATTAACGATCAATATCGGGAACAACATAATCCACTGTACCGCCAATGGTTATCAGGTCTGCAAGCATATTGCCACGGCACGCCGTATCCATGGCAGCCACAAGCGGCAGACCTGTTGAACGGTAGTGCAGACGATAAGGGCTCTTCTCCCCTCTGCTTTCGAGGAACACCCCAAACTCCCCGCGACTCCCCTCAACAGAGCTGTAGTAGGTGCCGGCCGGTACCTTGATGATTGGTTTCATCCTCTCCTGATAGCTGCCCTCCGGTATGTTCTCTATGAGCTGTTCAATGATATTAAGGCTCTCAAGGATTTCATCGAGACGAATCATATAACGTGCAAAGCTGTCTCCCTCTGTGCGTACCACTTCGTTGAACTCTACCCTGTCGTATGCTGCATAGGGACGGAGCTTTCTCACATCGTTGTGCCAGCCTGAGGCACGGCCGGTTCCGCCGGTGCATCCAAAGGAGATACACTGCTCTTTTGTCAGCACTCCAACCCCCTTGGCGCGGTTCTGAAAGATGACATTGCCCGTAAAGAGGTCGTGGTACTCCTTAATATTCCTACGCATGTAAGGGATGAATTCCTTTACACGTCTCTGAAAATTAGGGTGAATATCGGCCATTACACCCCCTATGGTGTTATAGTTGAGTATCAGACGGCCTCCGCAGGTCTCCTCAAAAATATCGAGAATCTTCTCGCGGTCTCTGAAGCCGTAAAGGAAGGCGGTAGTTGCTCCAAGATCCTGACAAAGGCAGGAGAAGAACAGGATATGCGAGTCTATACGCTGCAGCTCATCCATAATGGTACGGATAACCTGTACGCGATTGCTCACCTCTACACCCATGGCTTGCTCAATGCACATACAGAGTGCATGGCGGTTTTGCATGGCTCCAAGATAGTCTAACCGGTCTGTAAACGCTAATGTCTGCAAATAAGTAAGGCTCTCGCTAATCTTCTCCACGCCACGGTGAATGTAACCGAGCACAGGGTCTACCTTACAGATACGTTCCCCATTGAGACTTACACGAAAATGAAGCACACCGTGGGTCGACGGGTGTTGCGGCCCTATATTGACCACATATTCATCCTCATCAAAGATATTGTTCCGGCTCTTTGTAACAGTCCCGTCTGCATTGAGTGTATATGAATCCGTTACATCTGCAAGCGGTTCATTGCTCATGCGCAGAGGATTGTTTTTCTCCGTTTCGTCATCTTTGCGCATTGGGTAGCCTACCCAGTCTTCGCGCAGGAAGATACGGCGCATATCGGGATGCCCCGTAAAGATGATGCCAAAGAAATCAAACACCTCTCGTTCATAGATATTGGCAATATTCCAAAGGTCGCTCACACTTGGCAGCATTGGATTTTCCCGATTAGTACAAACACTCTCAAGACAGACCTGCCTGCCGGTTTCGGTAGACCTTAGTTGATAAACCACTCCAAGCCCCTCCTCTCCCCAATCCATACCGGTGAGATTTTCAAGAAAGTCCATCTGCTCTTTACTATGCAGACGCTCCATCTCATTGTGCAGGTCTGCCGGAGCAACAGTCTCAACATTGAGCCTGTTTTTGGCTGCAACTTCCGGCTGCTGTGCAGCATTTTGTTGTTCATTATCCTTTATCTCTGTCATGCCTGTTCCTCTTCGTTATAATTCTGTTCCTCTACCTGTTCCATCTTCCGGCGGTAGGGATCCTTCTGCTTGCGGTTGGTGGTACCAAAGAAGTTCTCTGCCTTTACTTTTCTCTGCAGCTGCATCATGCCGTAAAGGAATGACTCAGGGCGAGGAGGACATCCGGGGATATAAACATCAACAGGGATAATGGTATCAACCCCTTTTACTACATGATAAGACTTGGTAAAAGGGCCGCCGGAAATGGCACAGCCCCCCACGGCTACAACATACTTTGGGTCTGCCATCTGATCGTACAGACGTTTGAGCACAGGAGCCATCTTTGTTGTAATGGTTCCCGATACAAGAATCACATCGGCCTGACGCGGGCTGTTTCGTGTAACCTCAAAGCCAAAACGGGCAATATCGTATCGTGCTGCACAAACAGCCATAAACTCAATGCCGCAGCAACTTGTGGCAAAAGTAAGAGGCCAGAGCGAGTTGGAACGTCCCCAATCTATGAGCTCATCGAGGCTCCTTACAATCACATTGGTACCCTTGGCGTTCAGTTGGGCAACGAGCTTCTCAAAGGTCTCGTTGTCCTTAAATTCCTCGTATGGGATTGATTTTATTTTAGGTTTCTTGATTATTGCCATTTCAATGCTCCTTTTCGCCATGCGTATGCCAAGCCAAGAACTAAAATAAACAGGAAAAAGAGGACGCTGAACAGCCCTCCGGGGCCGAGCGTGTGCATGACAACGGCCCACGGAAAGAGGAACATTGTCTCCACGTCAAACATGAGAAAGAGGATTGCAAAGAGATAGTAGCCAATGCGGAACTGCATCCATGAGCGTCCGCGCGTAGGGATACCACATTCGTATGACTCCTCCTTCTGCTCGTTGAAACTGCGTGGCGCAATCAGTTTGGCTAAAATCGTCACTACAGCCACAAACGAGACACCTGTCAATAAAGCAATGACAAATAAGGTAAAGTTCATAGCTCTTTATGTTATGATTAACTTAAATGATTTTGTGCAAAAGATGCGGCAACGCAAAACAGGCTGTTCGTCCTAATATACGACACATTCCCCCCTATTTTTACGCTGTTCGTCTTGCGAGGCGCAAATGTATAAATTTATCCATTAGAATGCTCCAAAAATGCAAAAAAATTAACGTTTCAACGGCATTTAGACCATAAATTGGCAGGAGTAGAATATTATTGTAGACTATTTCAGATACAGCGCAATTAAAATGGGTGGCTCATTGTCTTTCAACTTTTTAGCCACCCATTACTGCTTACTCTATTACATTGCCCTGTTTGTCTCGCCATTGATACTGGAGCAGAGCAAAATCTGTGTTGGTCTGAATGATTATCTTGCAATTATATTTTTTGCACCAGTTTTTTCTGATGCTTGTAAAAAAGCCTTTATTCAGGTATGCCTCCAAAATAGGATTTGTTGTAAGATGAAAATACTTTAATTTCTTCTCCTTTGTAAAATATGCCAATTCACGTTCTAATGTCTTGTCTATTAAAATACTTGGAGTAATTTCACCTGTTCCATGACACATTGGGCATTTTTCATTTACCTCAATTTCTGTGGCCGGCCTTACTCGTTGCCGGGTAATCTGCATTAGCCCAAACTTGGTAAGAGGCAAAACGTTATGTTTGGCTCTGTCATTGGCAAGAAGCTCCTGAACATGCTTGAACAGTTTCTGTTTGTGATCTGCATTATCCATGTCTATAAAATCGACAATGATAATTCCGCCAATATCCCTTAGTTTAAGCTGTCGGGCAATCTCGTCTGCGGCATGCAGATTTACCTCAAAGGTATTGTCCTCCTGCCCTACACCGCTTTTAGCCCTGATACCGCTATTGACATCTACAACAAAAAGCGCCTCGGTGTGTTCTATTACAATATAGGCTCCATGTTTAATTGGAACCACTTTCCCAAAAGCCCCTTTTATCTGTTTTGTTACATCAAAATAATCAAAAATTGGGGTATCACCCTTGTAAAGCTTTATAATTTTTTCTTGTCCCGGAGAGATTGTGCTTACATAATCTACAATCTCGTTGCAGACATCTTTGTCATTTACATAAATATTGGTAAATGAATCATTTAAAAGGTCTCTCAGTATAGTTGTCGTTCTGCTGTTCTCTGTAAAGAGCAACTGTGGCGGTTTCTTTGATACCAGCTTAGACCAGGAATCTTCCCATTTCTTTATAAGGGATTTAAGCTCGGTATCTAAAACGGCTGCCTTCTTACCTTCGGCCGCTGTTCTTATTATTACGCCATAATTTTGTGGCAAAATAGAATAAACCAATCTCTCAAGCCTCTTTTTCTCCTCCTTAGAGGAGATTTTCTGAGATATGCTCACTTTATCTGCAAAAGGCAGCAGAACAAGATTTCTGCCTGCGATAGATATTTCTGCAGTGAGCCGAGAGCCCTTTGTTGAGATAGGTTCCTTTACAATCTGCACTACAATAGGCTGATTGACCTCCAATACATCTCCAATCTTGCTCTCTTTCTCCAATATGGGGAAAGTTTTAAGATTTGAGAAAAAAGATCTGACATCCCTGTTGGGATTCAGTTGTTTTACAAAATAATCAAAAGTTTTAAAGTTCAGACCAAGATCCAAATAGTGGATGAAAGCATCTTTATCATCCCCAATGTCTACGAATGCAGCATTTAGAG
>CAVIKQ010000042.1:2362-12692 GCA_963643305.1 Eggerthellaceae bacterium | reverse complement strand
ATATAATCCTAATAGCAATTTAGGTGTGTTCTTTACATATGGTTACCGTAAGAGAGACAATGAGTTCAACACCGTAGAAATTAACCACAGTAAGGATGTAGTTGGTTTTAACATTTATGATGCCAAGATTCCAAAAATATTTGCTTCAACCTATTGGGAGAGTAAATTGGGAAAAAGAGGGGGCAGGACATGGATAGAGCTTACATATTCCAATCTTAATGATAAATCAAATACGGATTATTATGGCAACTATGTTAATGAGGATAAATATTTTTTCACTTATGCAGATAATGACCAAATAAAGGTAGATGGTGTAAATTTTATAAATGACTACTCATTCTATATTGATAATGAAAAGAAATATATGTTGGAAACCGGTATGAAGGCACTGTGGAGCTATACCAAAAACAACAGAAAGCATAATCAGTGGAAAGATGAGTTGCCAAATGAGACATTCTCTCAGACCTCACATATTGAGCTTGACGAACTGCTGCTTAAACCATATATAAGTGGAACGCTGAGGTTTTCAAAAAAGCTATGGATGAGGGCGGGGGTAAACTTTTCAGGGATGATCTCTCGTATCAAGCAGGCCGATGATATTAAGGATATAACCAAGAACAGGCTTGATTTTCTGCCAAACGTGCATACATCATTCGCCCTTTCAAAGGATCATAAGCTCTCTTTTGTGGTTAATACCTCAATAAAATATCCATCGTACAGAGATTTGAATCCTTTTGAATGGGTGGTAAATGAACGTTCGGTAAATAAGGGAAATGTAAATCTGTTGCCATCTGTAACGTATGATGGCAATATTGTCTACAGCTATAAGGGGGCACTATCTGTTACAACCAAGATAAGACATAGGGAGAGGATGATTTCATCTGTAACAAGAATGGATGAAAACGGTATGATATATACCATAAAGGAGAATGCTCAAAACAACACATTGTACGGGTTAACCTTAAATTACTATTATGACAAAATAAGATGGTTGATATTTTCTGTCAGCGCAGATTACGGATACAGCAAGTATAGCTCCAATTTGGATGGAATCTCTTCTACCGCAGACGGTTCGGACTGGTTTGTTTCTGCCTATGTGGATTTTACCTTTAATAAAAAGCGTACTGTTACAGGATATTTGTCGGGAAGCTACTATGGAAAAAGAAACACGGCGGTTTCTGTGATTGACCCTCAATATGAAACGAGTGTGGGGGTGTCTTGTTTTATGTTAAAGCGCCGTCTTAGCATCTCATGTTCCGGATTGAATCTGTTTGCTTCAAAGTATACCGGAACAAGCAAGCGCAACGGGTACAGGATAATGTTTGATAACAGATATAACTATCCAACTCTGTATTTTTCTGTCTCGTACAGATTCTCCACCAAGGCCAAAGATGTTTCGCAGTCGAGAAGAATCAGTACAAGGGATGTAGAGAGCAGGTTCTAACATAAGAAGTTACCGGAAATTTATTCTAATGCGTAACGTTTTTAACATTTACTTAAAGGCGTTGCGCATTGATTCTATACAGGGTTCTGTGCCGGTAAAGATTTTAAATGCATAGACGGCTTGTCTGAGCAGCCATTCACGGCCGGAGATGTAAAGGTGTTGCTCTTTGTATAGTGTTGAGAATGCCGGATTTGCATAATTTGCCTCCAATATGGTCTGGGGGTTGGCTAAAAGTTGTTCCCTTATGTTTTCTGCCTCTTTTGGAATGGTATAGATAACCATATCGGTAGTGGATAATATTGCAGAGACTGTGTTGTAATCGTTTATGCAACAATAAGATGCTAATGTAGTAGTCTCAGTTTGCCCGTGAAAAAGGGAGTTTATTCCTAAGCATAAGCTGCTCACATCTGTTCTGTTTATAATGCTTAGCTTTATTCCGCAATCTGCAACAGCCATGGCTGCTGCCTTTCCTGCTCCACCTGCACCTATCACTGCTATGTGGTTGAGCTTTTTTTGTTTCCCAACACTCTCTATTATTGCTTTAACTCCCATGTAGTCTGAATTGTATGAGCGCAACACTCTCTGCTTGCTATCCTTTACCAATATGTTGGCGCACTGGAGAAAAGAGGTTATTTTATCGGGAAGGAGATTATAACCCATCTCTTTAAAGAGGGCATAAACATTGGGGCTGAACAGCTGCTCTTTAAAGGGGGCTGTTATGTTTATTCCGCTGTAGTTGCCGTTAAGGAAGTTGGTGAGGGCTTCTGTGATATTCTCCTTTTGAATTAGTGTGTATGTAGATTCCTGTAGCTCTTTCTCTTGGCAGCTGCTGTATGCAGCCTTGAACAGGGCAGGGCTTTTTGAGTGTGAAATAGGATTTCCTATGAGCGCAAAATGTGGCATTTCTGTATATTTTAGTGTGAAAAATCTTTTAATGATGTAATCTTGCGGTGTCTGTAAACGAATATGGCAATGCAGAAATAAACGGCGCATTGCATAAACAGTACTGTTAGTTCGTGGCTTATTGCATGGACCGAAGCCCCTAAGGTATTGAGCTTTACAAAGAGTTTTATAAATGGTGATGACGGGAACAGGTAATAGAACAGGTTGCTCCAGAACCATGGTATCTGATTGGTTGGGAATGACATTCCCGATATAAATATAAGTCCTACGGAGAAGAACGGGACATACAGCATTACCCGTTCCCTGTCTCTAAAGAAGAAGGAACAGGCGCATGCCATGAACCCTGTGGCAAGCAGGAACAAAAGTGCTGAGGAGAAGAGTAACCATTGGTTGCCTAATGTGGGGAGCTTGAATATTATTGGGTACAGCCCCAAAAGGCAGAATGATATTCCCCAAAATCCAAGTACAAACGGGACTACATCTTTGAAAAGGGAGAATACGGAACTATATGCTACCTTGTTTGTATCTGTACTGTTTCTGTTTGTTATGGCAGCAGTGCCTGTATCTGAATGCAACGAGCCTTTACCGCTGCTGGTAAGGAGTGTTTCGGTGCGGCTGCCAAGAAAATTGCCAAATGTGACGAGCATTATCTGAAACAGGATAAGTGTCATTACAATTGGTAGCAGGAATGAGCCGTAACCGCTATTCTGGTTGTAGAGGGCTGTCCCTTTGATCTCTACAGAGGGGGCAGATGAGAGTGCTGCCAATGTGGCAGGGGGCAGGGTCTTTATTATCTCCTGTCTGTAATCGTTGTTCAGTTTCTGTACGGCACCGTTAGAGGCAGCCTGCATGTTAAGATAGTATAGGAACGTTGTTGTAGTTTTGTAGAACATTATTGTGCCGCTCTCACCGTTTGTTACCTTCTCCTCAAAATCGGGTGGTATATATATTATTCCGCGAACTTTATGACTTTTCATAAGTTCTTTGGCCTCGTTAAAGCCAACAGAGGAGCATGCAACATCTACAGCCTGTGTTGCATCTATATATGAGATATATTTGCGGCTCATCTGTGTGTTAGACTTGTCTACAACGGCTACCGGAATCTCTGTAATTATGTTGGGGTCGTACAGCATGTTGTAGATGACTCCGTATCCGTATGTCCCACCAATCATGAGTATGGCCAATGTATAGATTACAGGGACGGATTTGGTATAGTTTGAACCTTTCTCCTCTGTAGAGGCCTCTTTGAGTATCCTCTCCAGCCTTGGAAGCATTAGCAATGCCGCCAGTACAAAGGCAAGCAGTGCGGCAAAATATACCCATGAGTGCTCCAATCCTATATAGTTATACATAAGATTGTGCTGTATCTCTGTAAAATATCTTACCGGGAACAGGTTTGAGAAGTATTGGAAAATGGGATACATCTGGTCTATAGGGAAGGTTACTCCGCTAAGGGTTGCTCCAAGCGCCCCAACAAGAGATGCCGTGCTTATTGCTATGCTCATTCGTGGAATACCTATGGCAATAATCATTGCCAGCGATGTGGTGGCAAGTACAAAGAGAACACTTGACACTGTTACTAAGGTGGGGGAGGAGGCACACGGAATATCGAGAAATACAAAGAATACATAGTTTGCCAATAGGGTTTCAGACAGGAAGATTCCTATAAGGATATACACTTTTTCCAGCACCTTGTGCAGGTTGCTCTCCAAACCGCTCTGTATGGTTTTGCCAACAGTGTACACAATGAGTGTAAGTATGATAATCTGAAAGAAGACAAAAAAGAATGGATATGAGATAAAGGTTGTATAGTTGAGGTTTGGGTTTCCTATTGCCGCAGCTTTAAGTGTTGCCGGCATTACAACGGCTTTAGCCATACTCTCGTCCAAACCGCTGCCAACCACCCGTTCTGCTATAAAGTGAGCTTTGTACATGCTCAGGACGGTGGTAAATGCACGGTTAACCTCTCCTCCGGTAGCCAATGTTCCATAATGAAAATAGAAATTGAGTACCGGCTCCTTTTTGCTGTACAGATCTTTCTCGTAGTTGCCGGGGATAACAAGATATCCATATATATCCATCCTTTGCATAGCCTCTCTTGCCTGATTCTCATCAATATAGTGATACTGCTGTGCAAGATTGAAACTTGGCGATGCCTGTACCATCCTTATAACCTCTCTGCTTTCTGCAGAATTATCCTTGTCAACTACGCCAACAGGAAGGTTCTCCAACTGTCCGTTTCCAAATACTGTGGTTAGAAACAGCAGCGAGAACAGAGGCAGAAGAATGGCCAATGTTATAGATAATTTATTCTCTTCCCAAAGTCTGTACATTATAAATCAATTAGATTTTTTCTAACACAAATTAATACAGCTTCTTAGTTCCGTTTTGAGCGTGGCACCTCTATTAATACACTCATACCGGGCCTTAGCCCCTTTTTGATATACTCCTTATCTATAGGGGTGGCCTTAACCTTGAATGTTGCCATGTCGTAAGTGCCGGATTGCCTGGTTGAACGCCACGTGGCAAAACTGCCAAGGGGACTTATGTAGAATATTCTGAACTCAACATTCTCTTCATCTATTGCAGGTACGTTGCCTTTGAATGTACCTCCCATTTTGAATTGTGGCAGGTACTCTTCGGTGACGTTTATTACAACATAACAGCTGTCGAGGTTTGTTATGCTCATTATTGGTGAACCGGGCATTACAAGCTCTCCAACAGCAGGATAGACTGCTGATACCTGCCCGTTTACAGGGGTTGTGAGCCTTGCATCTTTGAGCAGTGCCTCAACCTGTCTTACCTGTCCTTGTGCTGCGGAGACCATGGCTTTGGCAGTCTCTTTGTCCTCTCTTTGTGCCCCCTCAACGGCCATGTTGTATTGTGAGTGTGTTGCTGCTTCTGCAGCTGTTGCAGAGGCGGCCAAAGCTGCTACTTCATCTCTTTTCTGCAATGTTACAACTCCGTCTCTGTATAGTTTTTCTATTCTTTCTAATGTTGTCTGAGCTAAAGCTTTTTGTGCTTTTGCAGATTCCCACGCCTGCTTTGCTGCCTCAATAACCTGCTCTCTTGCCCCTTTGTCTACCTTCTTGTTCTGGTATGAGGCTACCTCCTCCATTGCCGATGCTGTTTGCAGGAGTGCGTCTGTCTGGAGACTGTTGATGAATACAAGGGTATCATTTACAGATACATTGTCTCCCTCGTTTACATATAATCTGTCTACTCTCCCAAGTAATTTACCGGAGATTTTTATAACTTCAGATTCAATCTGTCCCTGCAGGGTCATAGATCTGTGTCTGTTTATGTAGATTCCTGCAAGAGACACAGCTCCAATTAACGCTATTACAATGATTACTGCACTTAATAGTGCCATTTTCTGTTTGGTTGTCATCTTCTTTTATATTATCGTTTTCTACCGGATGTTTAGATTTTAGTTTACGCTCTCTATAAACTCATGGCCTATGCCACACAGCACCATTAGATTTGCCAATGCCACACTGTATCTGTATTTGGCAAGTGAGGTTGCAAGTTTTGCGTTGTCTAATGTGGTCTGTGCTGTAACAACCTCAGTTGTTGTTGCCATCCCCTCTTTAAAGCTTTTCTGCCTTATCTCTATAAGTTCGTTGCAGAGTTGGAGTGTGGTCTCCAATGTCTTTAGATTGTAGATTGCATCCTCTGCCCGGGTAAGGTGGTTTCTTATGCCGAGTGTAATTTGGTCGAATGTTTTCTCTCTGGTTATCTCTGCTTCCGTTATGGCTTTGTCTGCTAATTTTATGTTCATCTCCCTGCTAAGGCCATCGAACAGATTCCAAGACAGACCGGCTCCCAATACTGTTCTTGGTGATATATATCCCGGCAGATGGTATGAATAGAGGTTCTGTTTTGCAAATACTGCTACGTTTGGCATATATCCGCTTACTGCTATTTTGCGCTGGTGTTTGAGAGAGCCTTTTTTAAGTTCTATGGCTTTTAACGCTTTGGAATTCCGGTGTACAAGGTTGTTAAAGTAATCTTCATCGGGAAGCAGATTATCTGTATCTGCATAATCTGTAACCGGGTTGATGAGGGTAATGCGGGATGTGCTGTCGTCTATTTTAAGCAGGTTCTTTAGGGCTTTGTCTACCACACTTACAGAGTTTTTGGCGCTTTCCAACTCTCTTGCAGCGTTTTCTTTTGCTACCTGAGCAGTTAGCAGCTCTGCCCTGTTTATCATTCCGGCATCCATGAGTTTAATGGCATCGTTATACAGCAGGGTCATTGTCTTAACGTTCTCCTCCTTTACCTCTACAACCTGCATGCTTAGTTTAAGGGTGTAATATGCGTTGATTAGCAGCAGGGCTTGGTTATCGTAGGTAAGATCTCTTAAATTTTCTGCCTGTTCAACCATTAACTTGCCTATTTTTGAAGAGTAAATCCTCTTGCCTCCGGTAAATACCGGCCACGATGCCATTACATCCATAGATGCAACATTCTTGTCTATGATTGGGACTGTGAGGGTGGAGGCGCTGAGTGCAGATGCAAACTCGTTGATGGTTGTTCCCACCTTTTGTATTATCCCTATAATCTGCTCCTGTCCCAAGTGTGGAAAGAGCTTTCCCAATGTGGCAGTCAATTCTTGAGTTGTTGGCAGATTGCCGCCTAAAGCCTCTTTTATTGGGGTTAGCACATTCCCGTCTTCACTTATCAGTTTCCCCATATTGTTGCGGCTCTCTATATCTTGAGAGAGATGTGCATACATACCGCTTGCCGAAAGATGCGGGAACCACAAGGCGTTGAGCTTTTGGTTTGTTGCCTTTGCCATCTCAACAGCATTGTCTGCCTGTTTTATGCTGCTGTTATTGGCATTTAATATCTGCAAGGCATCTGTTAGGGTGAGTTCTACTGTATCTGACGGCAGTTTTGCATAGATGGAATTTTGCGCGTTCACATTGGCGGCAAAGGAGAGGAGGATTGCTGTTATAATTACAAGTGTTAGTCTATTAGCCATTTCTATGGGTAATTGTGTGGTTATGGTAGGGTATATGATTTAGCAAACCAAACAGGGATGACCAAATACTCTTGATCATCCCCTGTTTATGCGGTGCGGACGGGACTCGAACCCGCGACCCCCTGCGTGACAGGCAGGTATTCTAACCAGGCTGAACTACCGCACCAATCCTATCCTTAACGGGCTACCTCCGCTACGGGAGTGCAAATGTACATAGAATTCCCCAAATAATCAAAAAATAATATAGTGTGCGATTTTTGTTCACATTCGTGCAGCTTTTCCTCGCCATGGCAAAGCTCAAACAAGTTTGGCTCTGCACATTTGGCTTACGGAAAAGGTTTAGATTGAAGTATAGGAAGTATGGGGAGAAAGTTAATGTTGCGGCGTTTGGTAAATAGCAGAAATTAACATGTATTCACTTTTTTATAAAACAGGTTATTAACAGTGTAACTATCTTAATTTTAGACAATTGGGATAGTTATTAACATTATAACTGTTTATGAATGCCTAAGATATTAACAAGCAAATGACCTTACCGAGTGTCTCTGAGTAAGGTCATTTACGCTGTGCTTAAAGCTTGAATTGAAAAACAATAATAAAACAACAATAAGAGATTTTTACAATACACAAAACACTTAGTTTAACGAATTAATCTCAATCAATGGCCGAAAAAATTGTTGAGAATGTATTGTGTACCTATGTGTCTATTATAACTCCTGATTGCAATGCAAAGGTACAATGCCAATATTGTTGGTGCAATTCCAATAATTTGGTATTTTGGACAGCTGCTCTCCCTATTATTGGTGATGTTTTCAATAATTTTATATGTGACACACCGTAAGTCTGTCTGAAAATGAGGTTACGGGTTACTTGGTAGAGTTAGCAGTGGACTTGGTATAAAAGTGTTTTAAAGTAAATGCCCCGGAGTTACCTCCGAGGCATTTTTCTGCGGTGCGGACGGGACTCGAACCCGCGACCCCCTGCGTGACAGGCAGGTATTCTAACCAGGCTGAACTACCGCACCAATCCTATCCTCAACGGGCTTGCTCCGTTTTGGGATTGCAAAGATAGTCATTTATGACCGAAATGCAAATTTTTTATAAAATTGGCAGTAAAAAATTCTGGCTACTCCCTATTTCTATTTATAGAAAAATGAAAAATGCACATTCCCATATTTCCGTTCTTTGGCAAAAAGAGGATGTGATTCAAAATTGTTTGCTGCGGAATGTTCAAGAATAAATATGCCGTTCTCCTCTAATATATCTGCTTCCAATACTTTATTTGGGATAGTATCCAAGCCCTCTAATTGGTATGGAGGATCTGCAAATATAAGGTTGAACTTTTTTGTACATAGCTCAAGAAAATCAAAGACATTATGCTTTACTACACGTAAATTCCTTATTCCAAGAGATTTGGCGGTTTGAGAGATAAATCTTGCATTGGCCGGATTCATCTCCACAGACACAATTTCGCGTGCTCCTCTCGAAGCGAATTCTGCACTTATGCTTCCTGTTCCGGAGAACAGGTCTAACAGAACAACCTCTTCAAAATCTATCTGGTTGTTAAGAATATTAAAAAGTCCCTCTTTGGCAAAATCTGTTGTTGGTCTTGCAGCATAGCCCACGGGGGGCATTATGCTTTTACCCTTAAGCGTTCCTCCTATTATCCTCATAGAGTATTATCGTACACTTATAATATTACAATCAGGCTCATAAACCTCAATAGTATTAAAATAGTTATTAAGCAGAGCCATTTTAGAGCTGTCTATGGTATTATATAATCTTATGTGTGTCACTGCCGGATTCAGCTGCAACTCTTTCAACGCAAGGAACAGATAATATAGGGCACTGTTAAAATCGCCTGTATTATATGTATTGATAAGTTTAAGATTGCTCCCTACCGCAGCTGCTATATGTGTAATCTTATGCCGTCTGTCTATGCTCATTATCACCTTGTTATGGCTTTCCATCTCCATGAGCCTATTATAGAAATAGAGGGCAAGCGGATAGATGTTTTTGTCGTTTTGCTGCCATTCGTCAAATAGGGTAGGAGAGGCATATACCATAAAAGCGGCTGTCCCCACTAATTTTACAGATTTGGCAACCATCCCATTCTCTATGTTAAACAGACTTTTGAGGTAACTGCTCTTGGACTGCGGAGAAAACAGAGATTCCGGCACAAGTGTAAAATATGATGTTGAAAAGTAGTAATCCATACCTCAAAAATATATATTTTTTTCTTCCCGACAAAAACAGGCAACTCTCTACAAGCCTGTTACTGCAAACTAAAAGAGATGACCGGATTATGATCATCTCTTTAGTTCTGTGTATTGTATAGAAGTATCTGTTACTCCCAGTTACCTGCGTTATTATTAGGTGATTCAACATTACCTACTCTTAGTCCCGGATAATGTCCTAATTTCTCTCTTTCTGCATTAAGATTAATGATAAGTTGTCTATCCAAACCTTTAAGCAATGCGTTGAATGGCATACAAGCCTCGAACAGAGGAACATTCACACCAGACACCTGTCTTATAACAGACTCCATTATAACCTTTTCACCACCTGAAAAAGGAATCACGCCAATAGAATCAATAGAGAACCCTGCTCTTTTAAGGAGTGTATCCTTAACATTAATCTTAATACTGTCTCTTCTTACAAGTTTCTGAGCAACAGCCAAAGAGTCATCCATAGAACCTATCTGCTTAACGATAGTAATAAAATCGTTGAGGTAGAAATTCTTTAAAGAATCAATACTGTTAGTATATCTTCCATATTTGCCTTTGAAAGCAACCTGAAGTGTACGAATGTCTTTAAGCCTTTGAATACCGACTGTTTCTCTAGCTGATCTGTCCTCTTTGAACTTAACTGGTTCTGCGATGCTTGTAATAACTAAATAAACTAATCCGATTATGACAAGCGGGAATACTACGTAGGTTAATATCTTTTTCATTTGATTAAATGTGATTATTTTTCTTTGCCACAAAAGTAAAAAAT
>CAVIKQ010000042.1:1477-2352 GCA_963643305.1 Eggerthellaceae bacterium | reverse complement strand
ATATTTAAACCCAGCAATATATTTTTAATTTTGCACGGTAAAAATGGCTATTTGAGATATTTCAGTTATGATTGGGAACAGTACGTTAAA
Organism: Eggerthellaceae bacterium; assembly: GCA_963643305.1. Lineage (GTDB taxonomy): Bacteria > Bacteroidota > Bacteroidia > Bacteroidales > UBA932 > Egerieousia. The sequence goes on along the minus strand of CAVIKQ010000042.1, from coordinate 2,262 downwards.
GGATATTTTATTGAGTGATAAGAAATTGTTGTTAGTAGGACATACTAATCCGGATGGTGACTGTATAGGCTCCTTAACAGGATTGTTTCATTATATAACAGATATAACAGGACACTCCGATAACATTAGTATAGCAGTGCCAAACAGATACCCTTATTTCCTCGATTTTTTAGATGATAATAGAATTATAAAGGACTTTGAATCTGAGCCGGAGCGTGTAGCCTCTTTAGTAGACAAAGCAGATTATATTGTCTGTCTTGATTTTAATTCCTTTAAAAGGATAGACAAATTGGGAGAGTGCATAAAAAACAGTACGGCACAGAAGATACTCATAGACCATCATCCGTTCCCCTGTAAAGATGATTTCTGTATAGTTGTGTCAAAACCAGAGTTGTCTTCTACATGTGAGGTGGTATATTCGCTGATAAAGAGTTGGAATACAGAATGGAAGGGGTGGCCATCCTCCATTGCATCAGCCGTATCGCTATATACCGGGTTGGTTACGGATACAAACAATTTCTCAAATTCTGTTCTTCCATCATCTTTCATTATGGCCGGAGAGCTGATGTTGGCCGGTGTAGACAAGGAGTGGGTACAGTCTATGATTTACAACGGATTCCATGAGGACAGGATGAGGCTTATGGGATATATGCTGCATGAGAGGATGAAACTATTTCCAAAACAGAAAGCTGCCATAATGGTATTGGACAAAGAGACAAAAGAGAGGTATAATTTTCAAGATGGGGATTCGGAGGGGTTTGTTAATCTTGCATTGGGAATAAAGG
>CAVIKQ010000042.1:575-1467 GCA_963643305.1 Eggerthellaceae bacterium | reverse complement strand
GGGGGACATATAAGGGCAGCAGGGGGAAGAATCTACATACCTGTAGAGGAGGTTGAGAACTATTTTATTGAAGCGTTGGATAAATTTAAACAAAAGGCATAGGTTTTGTTAAAGGCATTAACCTGCTACAAACATCTTTGTATATGAATAATTGTTGTAAAAGATTGTTATCTGTGTTTATCTGTGTAACCCTGTTGTTTGCAATAATATCTTGTCAAAAACAGGAACGCGACAATAATATAGCCAAACAGGAATCACAGATAGATACATATATAGAAAATCAGACATCGGACAGTGTGATTTTCAACAATGGTGTTTATAGGATTATAAAGAGTTTTGGAAGTGGGGTGGAGGCAGAGAGGGGGGATTCAGTCTATTTTTATTATGCCATATACAAGTTCAGCTCAGGGAAAGGTCAACTATATGCCACTAATAGAGATTCTGTGGCAACAGCAAACGGTTTTCCTGTTGCATCTTTTCCAAAGAAGACGGTACTGAATGGCAAAAATCTTATATCGGGAATATTATATGGTATGACAGGTATGCAGCAGGGGGAGTATAGCAATCTTGTTTTCTCCTCAAAAAGGGGTTACGGGAACGAGGTTGTGTACAACATAGAGAGGGATGTTCCGGTATTTGTGGAGGTGTGGTTAGAAAAGATTATTAAAAACTAAGTATCTTTGTTCATTATGAAATATAACATGAAAGTCAGATTATTTAAGTTTATTTGTGCGGCATGCCTTGCTGTGGCGGCTGTCTCTTGTGCAGAAGACAAGGATGAAAGTTCATATTCTATACAGAAAAGGATATTGGACGCATATATAAAGATACATTATCCGCAAGGTCTTACAACCACCGAAAACGGCACCAAGATAATAAGCATGGAGGAGGG
>CAVIKQ010000042.1:0-505 GCA_963643305.1 Eggerthellaceae bacterium | reverse complement strand
CTACAATCATGGACCTTGAGGGTAATTATATCTCTACAACCAATGAAGATGTGGCAAAACAGCTTGGTACATATTCAAAGAGCACTCATTATGCCCCTAAACTGAATATTCTTGGAGTGGGGTCGGTAATATTGGGCTTGGAGGAGTTGCTTTATACAATGAGGGCAGATGGCAAGGTAGAGGCTATTATTCCTCCATGGACCTCTAACTATGAATATTCAAAAAAATCTTATGCCAATACTACAAACCTTATCTACAAGATAGAGGTTGCAAAGGTTGTTTCAGATATAAGTGACTATCAGAACAGCAGGTTAAACAAGTATTCGGCTACATATTATGATGCAATTGATACAACGGCAGCAGGATTCTATTTTAAGACATTGGATGCGGCTTTGAGTAATGATACCATCCCTAAAAGTGAGTCTATTAATGTAAGGTATGTGGGCAAACTGTTAGATGGTTTTGTGTTTGATACCAATATAAGGGACAGTGCAAAGGCGTATGG
>CAVIKQ010000041.1:0-12753 GCA_963643305.1 Eggerthellaceae bacterium | reverse complement strand
ATGCCGGTCTCCTGTTTTTATTTTCAAAACAAAATATGATTCAAATGGTTTAAATAGTACACCGGAATCACGCTGCAAATGTATGTACTTTTTACAAAAAACCAACGCCTCCACTACAAAAACTTTGCCGTGTGATATTACTTAAATGAATTTAATTTTAATACCTTTGTGAGGGGGAGAGAGTTCTCTTGAGAATTCTTTTTTACAGTGCAGCAGATTAAAATTAATATACTATGAGCAATATTTTAAAAAAGGAGGAGGCTGTGGATATTCACAGTATATTAAAGCAGGTGTGGGGGTATGACAGTTTTAGGCCCAAGCAGGAGGAGATTATAAAGGAGGTGCTTAGAGGCCGAGACCTGCTGGCGCTTATGCCCACAGGAGGCGGCAAGTCTGTCTGTTTTCAGCTCCCGGCTCTTGCCAAGGAGGGGATTTGTATTGTTGTCTCCCCGTTAATAGCATTAATTAAGGATCAGGTTCAGAATCTTATAAAGAGAGGGATTCCCGCTCTTAGCATCTATTCCGGAATGAGCAGGGAGAGGATAGATGCAACGTTGGATAATGCCATATACGGCAATTACAAGTTTCTGTATATCTCCCCGGAGCGTTTGAGAACAGCCATCTTTAGGGAGAGGGTAGCAAAGATGAATGTTAATTTTTTGGTGGTAGATGAGGCTCACTGTATATCTCAGTGGGGGTATGATTTCCGTCCGCCATATCTTAAGATTGCAGAGATAAGAGGTTTGATAGGGGATGTTCCTGTAATTGCTCTTACGGCTACCGCCACCAAGCCGGTGGCCGAGGATATAATGGAGAAATTGGATTTTGCGGAGCCTAATGTAATCTGTAGCGGTTTTGCAAGGGAGAATTTGGCATACGTTGTTCGTGAAACGGATGATAAATTGGGTAATCTTCTTAGAATCTGCGGAGGTGTTAACGGCTCCGGTATTATCTATGTAAGGGAGAGAAAAAAAAGTGAGGAGATTGCCAATTTTCTCAAAGCGCATGGCGTAGATGCAGATTTCTATCATGCCGGAGTGAGCCGTGATCTTAGAACCCTTAAACAGGATAACTGGAAAAATGACAGATTACGCATAATAGTCTCAACAAATGCGTTTGGTATGGGGATAGACAAGCCCGATGTGCGGTTTGTAGTGCATTATGACCTGCCGGGGGCTATTGAGTCATATTTTCAGGAGGCCGGGCGAGCAGGGCGAGACGGTAAAAAATCATACGCAACCCTATTGTGGAACAGAGATGACATTAAGCGTCTGAGACAGATTCACAATGTGAATTTCCCCCCTTTGGAGTATATAAAGGATATTTACCAGAAGGTATTTCAGTATTTGGGCTATGCATACGAGGAGGGAGAGGGCAGCGTAAGCAAATTTAATCTTGCAGATTTTGCCCGTCATTTTTCTCTTAATGCTGCAACTGCTTATTATGCAATAAAATATATAGAGCAGGAGGGGTATTGGGAACTTACAGATGAGCTTGACAATCCCGCCAAGATAATGTTTACCGTGCAGCGCGATGCCCTTTACAAGGTTCAATTGAACAACAGAACGTTAGATACATTCATAAAGTCTCTAATGCGCATATACACAGGTATTTTCTCAAAGATTACCCCAATAGATGAGGAGTATGTTGCACGAGTCACAACAGATTCTCCCCAAGGTGTAAGGCAAAAGCTGCTTACACTCTCCCGCATGCATCTGTTAAAGTATATACCAAGGGTAAAGACCCCTCTGATTATAATGCATTACGAACGTCTTACAGAGAGTAATTTTTATCTTCCCGATAAAAGATATAATGAGAGGAAGGAGCTGTTTTTTAGCAGGATAGAGGCCATGATCTCCTTTGTGCAGAACAATGTTACATGCCGCAGCCGTCAGTTTATAAGCTATTTTGGGCAGGAGGATATTCCCGATTGCGGAGTCTGTGATGTCTGCCTTGCAAACAGAAGGAAAACAGCAGAGGGGAAGGATATGGAGCGCAAAGTTGAACGTGAGATTAAGGAGTTTGTTGAACATTGCAATACTACAGGACGCAACTGGAACGAGAAGGATATTTGTGCGCTCAATCCCAATAGCTCCAAACTTTATATAGAGGTGATGCGCAGACTTATAGATGATGGAGAACTCTCTCAGAAGTTTAAAAGCGACTTGTATACCAACTGAACCGGCAGCCCCATTACATTGTAGTATGAGCCCTCTATTCTGTTGATTCCCACATAACCTATCCACTCCTGTACTCCGTATGAACCGGCTTTGTCGTATGGCTTGTACCGGTTAAGGTAATATTCAATCTCTTCTGCCTTCAACTTGTTGAAATATACATCTGTACGGGCAGTAAACAGCTCTGTCTTGGCATTGCTTCTTATACATACACCTGTAAGAACCGTGTGTTTGTTTCCGCTAAGAAGCCCTAACATCCTTGTTGCCTCCTCTTTGCTATGCGGTTTGCCCATAATCTCCCCTTTGCAGAGCACCATTGTATCTGCCGTAATTATTATCTCGTTATCTGCAAGCGGACGGTGGAATCCGTAAGACTTCCCTTTTGCAAGAAACAACGGAACCTCTTCTACAGGCATATCTGCCTGGTACTCCTCCGAAAAATTGTTTTTGGTATCAATCTCAAACGGGTAATCTAACCCTTGCAGCAGCTCGTGTCTGCGAGGTGAGCCCGAAGCTAAAATCAGCTTTCTTCCTTTTAATCTCTCATCTAACATAAATTATTGTCCCATGCCTCTTTTTGTACTATATTCAACAGGGTCGAACACCCATTTATTCTGCACTTTAAGCACCTGCTCAACAAGATCTCTTACGCAACCTTTTCCCCCCTTGTAGAGTGATACATAGTCGCAAACCTCCTTAACCTCGTTAACGGCATCGGCAGGGCAGACCGCTAAACCGCAGACTTGTAGGACAGGAATATCGGGAAGGTCATCACCTACAAAAACAACCTCTTCCGGCTTTAGATTGTGCTTGTTGCAAAAATCCATGAAATCGGGCAGCTTGTTCCTTGATCTCATGTATATATCTGTTGCCAAAGTGTCTTGGAATCTCGATGTTATGGAGCGAGAATCGCCTCCTGTAATAATGCCAATGGGATAACCCTTTAGGTATGCCATTCTAAGCCCCATTCCATCTTTGGAGTCGTAAATCCTTATCAGTTCTCCACTTGGCGGACATAGGACGCTTCCATCTGTAAATACTCCGTCTACATCAAATGCAAATGCCTTTATGTTTGCCAATTTAGTCTTGTAGTTGCTCATTGCTTTCTGTTTTAATTCCTAATGCCTTGCTATTTGTAATCATCTTGCTGATATATTCATATACCTCTTTCTCCTCTTGCAGATTCATCTGGGAGAGGACCTGTATATGCTTGTCAATGGTCTCTGTATCACCCCTTTTTGCAGGTCCTGTTTGCGATACGGAGGGCTTGTTGAGAAAGGCTTTTCTTACTGTCTCAATGGCGCAGGGGAGGAGGTAGACAAAATCGGGATGCGAAATATTGTACGCAAGCCCTAATATGTAATTGGTAAAGTTAGATACAAATACTGCTGCAACGTGCATCTGCAAACGTTTTGCGGAGTTGCAGATTTTGTATTCTGCCTTCATCTGCTGCACCATAGAGCAGAGCATCTTTTGCAGTTGAGGATTGTTGGCCTCTATTAGAAAGGGGATTAGTTTAAAGTCTGTCTCCTTGTTTTTACTAAGCGTCATAAGAGGGTAGAGGACACCGCACTGTCTGCCTTTGAGCTCCTTTGTAAGTGTTTCCAAAGGAACCGCTCCGCATGCATGTACAACAGGGATATTGAGATTTCTGCTTGCAAGGGTCTCGTTCACCCTTTTTGCAGCCTCTTTTATATAGGAGTCGGATACTGATATGATTATCAGGTTACAGTCTGTAGGAATCTCATTGTAGTCGGCTGTTGCCATTGCGTGGCTTCTGTGTCTTTTCAGAGCCCTTACAACAGATTCTGCCCTGTCTGCGGATCTGTTTACAATAGCCTGAATGTTGTGCCCGGACTGCTGTAATGCCAAAGATAATCTGAATGTTACGTTACCTGCACCTATAAAGGAGATGTTGTACATAATTTACAATATGATGTAATCAAATATGTTGAGTACGAGTGGCAGTATAGATTAAGCCACAAGTGCTATAGTTGTCATAGTCTGAGTATTTTAAAAGATTAAGCTATAAGTGAAAATGTGGCCGCAGTTTTCACATAGCTTAATCTTTTTATTTATACCAGCGCCAAGTTTTTTATTCAGCAGCTACACTCTCCTCCTTAACAGCCGTAAAGAATTTAAGATCGCAAGGATTAAAACTCTTTATGTAGGAGTATCTGTCATTGTTCCATCCCTCTGATTTACCCACATAAACATTAAGCGAATTTACAAAGGAGTCGCTGTTCTGTGAGTCAATCAAAAGAAGATATGACATAATGATGTGAGATGCCATCTCTACCAATCTGCGGGCGTGGAAATCTATATATTCATTCCCCTCTTCGAGAGTTTTTGCGGTCTCATGAACAAAGTTGCAGGCATCTTCGAACTGGTTGGTCATTGCAACAAGTTTCTCCTTGATTGCACAGAATTGAGGCTTAACCTCTGCACTCTCATATTCTCTTATCTGCGCAAGATAAGAACCGTTGGTTACATATCTTATGGCCGCAACAACCTGTAGTTGAGATGTTCCCTCGTAGATGGTAAGGATTCTTGCATCTCTGTACAGCCTCTCAACAGGGTACTCTTTCATGAATCCCGATCCTCCATGCACCTGAATGGCATCGTATGCATTCTGGTTGGCGTATTCGCTTGAGTTCATTTTGAGTACCGGGGTAAACATATCTGCAAGCTTGTTATACCTCTTAGATTCTGTTCTCTCCTCCGGAGTAAGTTTCCTCTCTTCGGCAATCATGTTGTAAGCCTTGTAGATATCTACAAAACGTGTTGTTTCGTACAGCAGGGCACGGCTTGCCTGAAGTTTTGCTTTCATTACGGCAAGCATCTCATATACCGCCGGGAAATTGATAATCGATTTTCCAAACTGCGCACGTTCGTTTGCGTATTTAACAGCCTCTCTGTAAGCAGCTTCTGAAAGACCTACCGATTGTGCTCCAACACCGAGGCGTGCTCCGTTCATAAGAGACATCACATATTTTATAAGACCAAGCTTTCTGTCTCCTATAAGTTTTGCAGGGGCATTCTTGAATACAAGCTCGGCAGTAGGGGAACCCTTTATGCCAAGTTTGTTCTCAATACGTCTTACATTTACACCGCCCCATTTCTTGTCATAAACAAAATATGAAAGTCCGCGACCGTCTGTTGTACCCTCCTCGCTACGTGCAAGAACGAGCTTGATATCTGCGTCTCCATTTGTGATGAAGCGTTTTACACCGTTAAGCAGCCAGATCTGTTTCTCCTGGCACCAGGTGGCCTTTAGCATAACAGCCTGAAGATCCGATCCTGCATCAGGCTCTGTAAGGTCCATTGAACAGGTCTCGCCTCTGTTTATTCTTGGAAGGAACTCCTCCCTTATCTCCTTTGATGCAAACTCATGTATCGTCTCGGCGCAATCTTGCAGCCCCCAGATATTTGCAAAGCCTGCATCTGCCCTTGAAACCACCTCTGCGGCCATTACGTATGGAACCATGCTAAAGTTGAGTCCGCCATACTCCCTTGGGAGAGAGAGCCCGTAGACCCCTGCCTGGGTAAGTACATCGTGATTCTGCCGGGTACCGCGTGCGTATCTGATTCTGCCGTTCTCGCAGAGAGGCCCTTCGTGGTCTACCTCCTCTGCATTTGGAGCAAGCACATCTCCGCAGATACCTCCGATAATCTCCATTACCTTTTCGTAAGAATCTATCGCATCTTCTGTATCTGCAGGAGCGTAGTCATATTTTCCAAAATCTTTGAATCCGTTCTCTTTAAGTTCAACAATCTTCTTCATTAGAGGATGTTGGAACTGGAACTTCAAATCTGAATTATCTGTATAAAAATTTGCCATGCTATTTGCTGTGTTTTTTGTAAGATGCAATCATCTTTGGTAATACTTCATTTAAATCACCTATAATAGAGTAGTCTGCTATCCTGTGTATAGGAGCCTCAGGGTCGTTATTGATTGAAATAATCATAGATGAGCCATCCATACCTGCCGTATGCTGTATCTGTCCCGATATACCAACCGAGATGAACAGCTTGGGCCTTACTGTTACGCCTGTCTGTCCAATCTGCCTTTCATGCTCTGTGAATCCGGCATCTACAGCTGCACGTGATGCTCCAACCTCTGCTCCAAGTACCTTTGCAAGGTCGTGGACAAGCTTGAAGTTCTCTTTGCTGCCAACACCGTATCCTCCAGCAACAATAATCTGTGCCCCTTTTATATCTATCTTTTTCTCCTCAATATGTCTCTCTATTATCTCAACAGCCATATCTGCGTCTGTAAGGATAGATTTTACATCTATCTTTGCCACTGTTCCTTTTGCAGCTCTCTCCGCAACCTCTTTCTTCATAACGCCCTCTCTTACAGTTGCCATCTGCGGTCTGCATTCGGGGTTTACAATGGTTGCAATGATGTTTCCTCCAAATGCCGGACGTATCTGGTACAGAAGGTTTTTCCACTCATTCCCTTTTGCATCTTTATGGTCTCCTATCTCCAACGAGGTACAATCTGCCGTAAGACCGCTGTGAAGTGCGCTTGATACGCGCGGTGCAAGGTCTCTTCCAATGCTTGTTGCTCCAAAAAGCGCAATCTGCGGTTTCTCCTGTTTGAAGAGTGAAATAGTTATCGATGCGTAAGGAAGTGTTCTAAAGAATTCCAATTGTCTGTCATCTGCAAGGTGAACTCTGGTTACACCATATCTGTATAGCTCTTCTGCAAGTTTTTCTACGTTGTAGCCAATTAAAAGTGCTTCGAGGTTGCAGCCGAGTGTCTGTGCAAGTGTACGGCCTTTGGTAAGAAGCTCAAGACTTACATCACACAATTTGCCGTTATCTGTTTCGCAAAATACAATTATATTGTTCATTGTCTATTCTCCTATTATTTATTATCCAATTGTGTGATTAGAGAGCAGTTCTACAATCAGTCCGTCTATATCTGCATCTGAAGCTGTAAGTTTCTTTGCCTCTTTTGCCTGAAACACAATGTTTTCTATCTTCTTAACTTTTGTAGGCGAACCGTTTAATCCAAAGCTGTTGTCATCTCCGCCAATGTTTGCAGCTGTCCACTCTGCTATGTTAAGGTATGGGTACTCTTTGAGGGAGAGCTTGAAGTTGGCATTGGGAAGATTATCCTCACTCTCTGTTCTTGCATATTTGAATTTGAGTACCTGTTTTGCATTTCTTGGGCGGCATTCAGCTGCGGTTGCATGAACTGTAATAAGAACGGGAAGCGGAGATTTTACTATCTCTATACCTCTTTCTAAACGTCTCTTAATTGTAATGCCTGTCTCGTTCAACTCCATAACCTCCTCTGAATATGTGATTTGGGGTATTCCAAGTTTTTCGGCTACCTGAGGCCCCACTTGGGCGGTATCTCCGTCTATTGCCTGGCGTCCTGCAAAGATGAGGTCCGGGTTAATCTGTTTTATAGCCTGTGATAGTGCGTATGAGGTTGCAAGTGTGTCTGAACCTGCAAACTTTCTGTCTGATAAAAGGATACCCTTGTCTGCCCCTCTGAATATTGCCTCACGGATAATGTCTGCCGCTCTGCCCGGTCCCATTGTGAGGAGGATAATCTCAGCTGATTTGTGTTTGTCTTTAACCCTCAAAGCCTGCTCTAAGGCGTTAAGATCTTCGGGGTTGAAAATTGCAGGCAAAGCAGCTCTGTTTACGGTACCTTCCGGAGTCATAGCATCTTTGCCAACATTCCTGGTATCCGGTACCTGCTTTGCAAGCACCACGATTCTTAAATTTTCCTTCATAATTTTCTTTTCTGTGCTTTGGCTTTTGGTGCGCCAAAGCCTATTGGAATTTCTGTTGTTTAACTCTGTAATCTATAACGCAACCATCTGTTAGGCAGGCTCTTTTATATAAGCCTGATAGTCATGATTAAACTGTTTGAACTACGCCACGACTAAAAAAGTTGCGCGTTGGAAATTTTCTCAACGCGCAAATTTATTACAAAATTATTAAAATGAAAATAACGAGGTTGTTACAATAAGCTGTATGAAATTAATCATCTGTTACTTAATGCAACCGCTAAAGAAGATGGCATTCATAAAAATCTTGCTTGTGCCAAACCAGTATGAGCGGAAGTTTAAATCATCTATAAAAACTATTACGTTGCCGGATTTGTACGGCTTGGCAAACACCGCCGGGGTATCCTTTAGCAGTTTCTCATTTTTTACCGATAAAAATCCCGATAAAACAGGTTTCGAGCTGTAGTGCAAAGGGGATATGTAAGGGTCTTTATCCTTATTGAGTATTATGTTCCCTTTCTTTAACACAGCAATCTCATCCTGATTCAAACCCCATCCAAGAGGGTGTGTCTTATCCAATACACAATTCAATATCACACCGGAGATACTGCTGCCGGCCGATGCCTCCTTTTTATCTGCATACACAAGATATTTGGTGGAGTCTGCCTTTACAGCTGTGCTCTTCCTCTTTAACTGCATGATACCCATATCAGCAACCCATTCGTAAGCCTTGCCTGTTGCTATAAGAGTGCCTCCGTTTTCTATCCACCCTTTTAGTGCGGCATTCCCCGTTTTGCCAATATCGGGAATACCATTTGCAAGAATAATGGTGTTATATGGTTGCAGACTTTTTGATGTTATCTCCTTCCCCTCAATCAGCACAGGTTGCATCTGGAAACGTTTGTCTAAAAGATACCAGGCTTCGCCGGAATCGGGAACGCCCATAGACCGGCCAACAAGAATTGCCACTTTAGGCTGCTTTATTGGCAGATATGCAGGGCTCCCCAAGTCTACATCTTGCATGAGACCTGTAGAGGCGGCATAAATATCTACACCTGTTTCTGCTGCAAGTGATACCAATAACTTGTATATCTCATCAGATGAAAGCGGCTGGTTCTGAGCCATTACCAGAACAGTTCCGTAACCCATATCCTTTTTTATCTCTCCCGAACGGAAAGTAAATGGCCTTCCGCTTACAGATACATACACCCCTCTCTTTTGAAGTTCATAAATGACCTTGTGAGAGTAAAACTCAACATTATCAAACAGATAACCATAGTTGCTCTTTCCCCCTATAACGTTTCCTTTAGGGAAAACATTATTGGAAACGCGCTCTCCAACAAGCCCTGCAATACTCTTTACAGGGGCATAGTTAAGGTTGAACGCATGGGTAAAGGTCCATGCCGAGATGTCGTAGAAGGTGCTGTCTGTAAATGTGAGGTTATCCTCCATAACAGCCTTTATCATTGTGCTGTATTTCTGCTCTACAGGAATAATATACGCATCCCCCTTTTTAAACTGTTTGCCCTGCGCTGAAAAATCTTTTGCAAGTCTGTACACCTCTATTCTGTGGTGTGCCATATTGTCTAAGAAATGGAATGCAAGAGACTTGGAGCCGCGTGTGTCAAACAGATAACCCTTTACGGCCTCGCTTTTTGCCTCGTTGCGTGCATTTGTAAAATAGTCTCTTTGGTACCTGTTCAGCCTCTCTTTCATATTGTACGAAGAGAATACGGTAGCGTAAGAGCCCATTGCCTGATTACGTATGGTCCAAGCAAAAGAGCGTATTCCGTTTACAGTCATTCTAAGGTGTCCTCTCGATGTTCCCTGCTCGTACAGGAGACAGATAGAACCGTGAATATCCCCGTAAGCAGCCCCTTTTCCGTAGTAGTAGTCATCATAACCCTCTTTAGAATAGTAGCCTGTTCCAATTTTATCCAATTCGGCTGCACAGTAAGAGGAGATTTCTGCCGTAAAATCCTGATTTGTCTGAGAGGTGAGCCGGTGAGTACGTTTCGGATGTCCGGGACTAAAATAGTATGGGCGTGCCGAACCCTGTTCGTGCAGGTCTGCAACAACGTTAGGCAACCAGTCAAAATAGGTCTCAACACCGTTTACACCCTCCGGATGCTGGAGCATGAGCCAGTCTCTGTTGCAGTCTGCCCAATAATGGTTGGTTCTGCTCGATGGCCATGGTTCCTGAAACTCCCGTGAGTTGAGGTCGTAAACATCTGTGAGGCTCCTCGATGAGTTTACCCATGATGCAAAACGGTTTATACCGTCGGGATTTGCTCCGGGGGTCATAACTATAACAGTGTTCTCCAACAGTTTCTCAATCTCCTCTCCCTGTGCGGCAGCAAAGAAGTATGCTGTTGCCAAAGAGGCGTTTACACCAGATGGTTCATTCCCGTGAATACTGTATATGAGGCTTACAACAACAGGTATCTCCTCTACGTTGAGAGAGCCGGATCTGTCCGGGTCGCTCAATGCAAGATGCTCCTCCTTAATCTTGTTTAACTCTCTTTGGTTCTTCTCGGAGGTAATCACCACCTCTATGAACGGCCTGTGCTGGTATGTACGTCCCATCTCCTTTACAGAGACTCTGTTGCTCTCCTTTGCAAGTGTGTACATATATTGCAATACCTGCCCCCAGTCTGCGTGCTGCTCCCCTAATTGAAAGCCAAGGACCTTATTTGGAGTAGAAATCTCTTTATTAAAGGTGTAATTGCCGTTAGGCATAAAATAGCTCAAATCATACTCATACACTTTTGGCTGAGGTTGAGCATAAACTTCTGTTGCTGCACAAAAGAGCAACAGAAGTGCAAACAATACTGTTTTTCTCATAAGTATATATCTTCTGTTAGATAGGGTTCTGTTCGCATAGACTGTTTACATCTATCTCCTTCTGAGGGAAGAGCCATTGCCACTCCTTTGTCCCGGCCTCTCTGTACCTGTTCTCCTCTCCCATAGGGTGTCCGTCATACATATTGTAGTTTGATGCCTCAGGATCTACATTTGTAGGCATCTTTTTGTTGTTGTTCCACGGAGCATCGCTGTATCCCAATTCTGTACGAGGTTTAGGGCCTCTGTCTAAAGACATGTTCAGTCTCTTAAGATCCAAGAACCGGAACCCCTCTCCCCAAAGCTCTATTCTTCTCTGGAACATTACCTCATCTATAAGTTCATCTCCTCTCTTTGTAGATAACTGGTATTGCGGGTCTCTGTGATGTGCCAACGGATAGAGTGCATTTGCCGCCTCTGTGTATTTGCCGGCACGTGCGTAACCCTCTGCCATTATAAGCATCATCTCAGGAAGACGCATCCATGGAACATCTCCGCATTTTGCATTCTCGTTGGCTAAAAGGAACTTGTTTGCCATATAGTTTCTTATGTAACCTCCTGTTGGAATTATAGGAGCAGGTTTTGTTGCAGGATCCTGAGCGCGTGGAAACCAGAGAGTTTTTCTTACATCTGTGCTTGAGATCCTGTTGTAGAGCAGGTTGTAAATGGCACGAGGTGTGTTTTTGTTGTAGCTTACATTCTTGTTAGACATAAAGCTATGGAAATCCTTTAATGTGCCGGCCTGTTCCTCCAAACCTTTCTTCCCCCACAGCCATTCTGTATTTGACTGGTCACTCATCCTGTTGTTGAAGGTTGTGTATGTGTCATCCTGTAATTTGGCTCCCGATTTTTCCACAACAAGAGCAGCCATGTTTGCTGCCTCTAACCATTTCCCCTGGGTTAAAAGAACACGGGCTTTAAGACCCCTTGCAACATGAACATCAATATGGGACTTGTTGGTTTTTGCTATTGTAGTTACATGAGAAAGCAGCTCTATTGCATTGTCGAGGTCGCTGTTAATCAGCTCATAAACCTGTTCTACAGTAGATCTTGGAAGATTCTCGGTAGTAGGTTCTGTTCTTACAATAACACCAAGCTGGCTGTTGTTGCCCTCTGCCTTGTACCTGCCTCCCCAGCATTGTACCAAATTGTAGTATGCAAACGCCCTGTAAGCGTATGCCTGCCCTTTAATGTAATCTCTCTCCTCCTGTGTCCCCTCCGCATCATCTATGTTTTGAATAATCATATTTGCGTTTGAGATAAACTGGTAGAATAGATTATAGTGATAGGAGAGGTGGCTCGATGTGGCGTTGCGGTGCAATGTCCACTTGGCCTGAGACTGGAACTGTGCGTTGGCACGGGTGTACACCAAATCTTCTCCCATCATATCCATCCATATCATAAAGGTCTGATAACCTCCTTGAGCATACGAACTGGAGAGAGAGGGAGTGTACATGAGTTTATGTATGCCGTTAACGGCCATCATACCACCTTCTGTGGTTTCAAACATCTGAGACTGGTCTACCGTCTGGCTCGATTTTGTCTCCATAAAGTCTTTGTCACAAGAGCATAGGCAGGTGACAGACAGTACTAATAATGAAGATATTAATATTTTATTCATGATAATCTCTCTTTTATTTGGTTAGAATGATATGTTAAGTCCAAAGGTAAATACTCTCGATGGCAGGTAGACATCTCCATTGCTGCTATATCCGGAGAATACATTTTTACGAGGATATATCCCTTTTCTCTTTGTCAACTGGAACATATTCTCGGCTGAACAATACAATCTTAAATCTGTTACACCAAGTTTGGTTACCCACTTCTGTGGTAGTTTGTACCCAAAATTGATAGTGGTAAGCTCCAACATATTTGATGAGACAAGCCATCTGGTAGAGCCCGCATAGAGGTCTTTAGAATCGCTGCCGTTTGATACTCTTGGCACATTGGTCACATCTCCCGGTTTTTGCCAACGTTTAAGC
>CAVIKQ010000040.1:0-12762 GCA_963643305.1 Eggerthellaceae bacterium | reverse complement strand
CCTTTAAACTTATCCATTTGATTTGGCTCTGGACTGCCGTGGATTGAATAAGAATGGAAACTGCTCACACTTTCTGCTATAATGTGGGCAGAGCCCAAAATATAGCCAGTGCAACCGTTGTCACCCTTCCCAAATCCACTATGAATTGTCCAGATTCATCAAATTGGGACAAGCTAAACGCTTTCTGTATGTATGTTGCTCAAAGACAACAACGCAAAGATAATGATTTTTATTTACAAACAATTATAAGAAATCACAAGGACATATGCACTTTGTGTAGACATCGCTACTCAACACAACTTAAACAATGAAGACCTTCTTTGATCAGAATCTTTATTAAACTATGCAGGCATTTCTTATCATTATCTTATCAAAAAAACAGTGGCTTGGGCATAATTATGGTTAAATTTGCAGAAAGGCTGTACATTTGAAAAATCCTTGTTGTTAACCAAAGAAAAGAGAGGGATATGAGCAACACATTAGTAGATTTAACCTCAATAAAGAGCATTGCAGATAAATACGATTCTGTAGATAAGCAATTGGTAGAAAGTGCGTACCAAGTGGCCTTTGAAGCATTAAAGGATCTGAGCAGAGGGAACGGCCATCCTTTTATGGAGCATCCTGTAGGTGTTGCAGCAATAGTAGCCAATGAGCTTGGACTTATGCCGGCGGCGGTGGCGGCAGTCTTTCTGCATGAAGCAACAAGAGCCAACGCACCTCTCCTTAAAGAGATTGCCAAAAGATATTCCAAAGAGATAATCGTAATGGTAGAGGGGCTTAACAACATATCTACCATACGCCCAAAAGATACAGGACTACAGGCAGAAGTCTACAGGAAACTCATAATCTCATACTCAAAAGACCCAAGAGTAGCCCTGATAAAACTTGCCGACAGATTAGAGATTATGCGTAATCTCGATATATTCCCAAAGAGCAGTGTGCTGAGAAAGAATACCGAGACAATGATGCTCTACATCCCATTGGCGCACCAGTTAGGGCTGTATAACCTTAAAAGCGAGTTAGAGGATATCTATTTCAGATACAGCGACCCTGAGAACTACCGCGCAATAACAAACAAGCTCCTTGCAACGGAGAAAGACAGGGAAAGACTTGTGGCAGAGTTTGTTAATCCGCTAAAAGAGGAGTTGGCCGCAGCCGGCATAAAATACAAGTTCAAGATTCGCACCAAGACAGCATATTCAATATTCAAGAAGATGCAAAAGCAGAATATTCCGTTCGAAGGGGTTTATGATGTTTTTGCAATAAGGTTTATTTTACAAGATATACTTCCCGACAAACAATCTGAGCATGCTGCCTGTTGGGCTGTCTACTCACTTGTAACCAAAGAGTATAAACCACATACAGAACGATTGAGAGACTGGCTTACAGTGCCAAAGCCAAACGGTTATGAGAGCCTTCATATTACGGTGGAGAATAAGGATGGTGTAGTATTGGAGGTTCAGATAAGGACAGAGCGGATGGACGACATGGCCGAAAACGGAATGGCATCTCACTGGAGTTACAAAGGGGTAAAGAGGGTAGCAGGATTAGATGAATGGCTGAGCAATGTAAAGAGGATGTTAGAGAGCACAGACTTTCAACCATACTCAAATGACGGGCATACGGCTCTGAAAGATGTATTTGTCTTTACTCCCGACGGAGACCTTAAACAATTGCCACAGGGTGCAACAGTATTGGATTTTGCGTTCCGCATTCATACCAATTTGGGGGTAAAGTGCAGTGGCGCCCGTGTAAACGGAAAGGTCTATTCCATAAGAGATACCCTTAAAACGGGAGATGTTGTAGAGATAATAAGTTCAAAAAATCAGAAACCCTCTGCAGACTGGCTTAACATAGTTGTATCGTCAAAGGCAAAAAACAGAATAAAGGCCAAACTTAAAGAGGAGCAGGGAAAGAGGATAAAAGATGGGCGTGAGATACTTGAACGGAGAATGAAGAACTGGAAGATAGAGCTTACAGATGATGCCTTTGCAAAGATTCTTCATCAGTTTAAGATAAAGACCGTTGGAGAGTTGTGCGAGCTTATAAGCGATGAAAAGATAGACCTGTTGGCAATAAAGAGTCTGCTTCTACCAATGGAAGGGGCAGAAAAAGAGGAGGGTACAGTAAATAAGGAGAACAAGACAAAAGAGAACAAGGAGCAAGACAGCGGAGGAATAAAGCAAGACGGAGATTATATAACCATCAGTGACAAGCTCAATAAGGTAGCGGTTCAGATGGCCAAATGCTGCAATCCCATCTTTGGCGACGATGCCTTTGCCTTTGTAAGTGCATCGGGAGGGACAAAGATTCACAGAATCTCCTGCCCCAACGCAGCAAGGCTCATAAAGAACTACCCATATAGAGTTCAGTCCGTTAAATGGCAGAGAACAGGCACAACAGCACGCTTCCAGTGTGGCCTTAAAATTATTGCAGAGAATGACACTTCAATAGGCCCGGCAGTTATGGATGTGTGTACCAAACAGAATGCATCGGTAAGGTCTTACACCCTTAATGAGAGGAATAACGGAGGCAAGGCTGAGCTTATAATTGAATTGAGCATATCCGTGGGGAACAATTCGCATTTAGATTCTGTAATCTCCGCAATAAAGAGGATGAGGGAGGTTAAGAATGTGCTTAGAACAAGAGGTTAGAGAGGTGAGAATGTAAAAGGAAAAGTATGGCAAAAGAGATAACAAAAAAGGAGAAATCTGATAAATATATAAAGATAGAGGGGGCAAGGGTTAACAACCTTAAGAATATATCGTTAAGGATTCCGCGCGGAAAGTTGGTGGTTATATCGGGACTTAGCGGCAGCGGAAAATCGTCATTGGCCTTTGACACCCTTTTTGCCGAGGGGCAGCGCAGGTATGCAGAGAGCCTCTCTGCCTTTGCACGTCAGTTCCTTGGCAGGATGAGCAAACCGGCCGTTGACAAGATAGAGGGGATTCCTCCGGCAATAGCAATTGAGCAGAAGGTCAACAGCAGGAACCCGCGCTCAACGGTTGGCACCAATACAGAGATATATGATTATCTGAGACTTCTTTTTGCAAAGATTGGAAAAACATACTCCCCTGTAAGCGGTAGGGAGGTTAAATGTGAGAATGTTCAGGATGTCCTTGGTTATATAAAGGAGATGCATGCTTCACAAGCAGGTAGTGAGCAGAGGGCTGTATTCTATATTGTTGCTCCATTTGACTGGGAAGGGCTTGATGATACTCATACAGAGAAGCTTTTGGAGTTGAAGGAGGAGGGTTTTGCACGTCTTTTTGACCTTACACTTAAAAGGATGGTTAAGGTAGATGCCGTGCTTACAGAGATAGCGAATTACAAGTCACATAATCTGCAGATTCTCATAGACAGGTTTTTGGAGATTGATGACGAGGCTCGCATAGAGGATTCTGTTGCAACGGCATTTAATGTTGGAAAAGAGCGGATGATGGTTGTAATATCGCACGGAGAGGAGCTGATAGAGAGAGAGTTCTCACAGATATTTGAAGCAGATGGAATGCGCTTTGAAAAGCTTAACGAACTGATGTTCAGCTTTAACAACCCAATTGGAGCCTGTCCTGTGTGTGGAGGCTACGGTAGTATCGTTGGAATAGATGAGAGTCTTGTAATACCAAATCAGTCTCTCTCCCTTTATGAAGATGCAGTGGCCTGTTGGAGGGGGGAAACCATGAAACAGCTTAAAAAGGAGTTTATTTTGGCTGCTCCAAAATTAGGCTTCCCTGTTCATAAACCGTATGCAGAGCTTACCAAGGAGCAGAAAAGGGTGTTGTGGGAGGGTGCGCCCGGAGTTTGCGGAATAAACGAGTTCTTTAAGTTTGTTGAGGCCAACAAATACAAGATTCAGTACAAATATATGCTTGCAAGGTATTCCGGAAAGACTCTCTGCCCTGAGTGTGAAGGCACCCGCCTCCGCAAGGAGACCAAATATGTTAAGATTGGCAGAAAGAATATAGGTGAGATGCTTGCAATGTCTGTTTCATCACTGCTAAAGTTTTTTAAGGAGCTTGAATTAGAGCCGTATGAGGCAAAGGTAGGGGAGAGGGCAATTAAGGAGATAGTGCAGAGGCTCAGTTATATAGAGAATGTAGGGCTTGGCTATCTCACCCTGTCGAGACAGGCAAAGACATTATCGGGAGGAGAAAGCCAGAGGATAAACCTCGTAAGTTCGTTGGGCAGCAGCCTTGTGGGGTCGCTTTATATCTTGGATGAGCCGAGTATTGGCTTGCATCCGCATGATACTCACAGACTTATAAAAGTAATTAAAGGCCTTAGAGATTTAGGTAACAGCGTTGTCATAGTAGAGCATGATGCAGAGATTATAAAATCTGCAGACCAGCTTGTAGATATTGGCCCATATGCCGGTGTGCATGGGGGAGAGGTTGTGTATCAAGGTCCTGTTCTGCTTCCCAATAAAAAGGGGGAGGCATACAGTAAGGAGCAGCTTGCCATGGTGGTTGAGGGTTCACCGTACAAATCTCTCACATTGGATTATCTGTGCGGCAGAAAGAGAATAGAGATTCCTGAAAAGAAGAGGGGATGGAGCAGCTATGTTGAGGTTGTGGGGGCAATGGAGAATAATCTAAAGAACATAGATGTAAAGTTCCCGATAGGGGTGATAACTGCTGTAACGGGGGTGAGCGGAAGTGGCAAATCTTCGTTGGTAGGGGATATTCTGTATCCGGCTTTGGCTCGTCATTTTCAGCAGTTTGGAGAGAAACCGGGTGCATTTAAGGAGCTGAGAGGAGATCTTGGTCTGCTTGCAGGGGTTGAGTTTGTAGACCAGAATCCTATTGGCAAGTCATCAAGGTCCAATCCTGTTACATACCTTAAGATTTATGATGATATAAGGCGGTTGTTTTCTGAGCAGCCGTATGCCAAGATGAACGGTTACGGTAATTCGTATTTCTCGTTTAATATAGAGGGAGGGCGGTGTCCCCAATGTTTGGGAGAGGGGTATATAACTGTGCCAATGCAGTTTATGGCAGATGTGCGTATGATATGTGATGAGTGCCAAGGAAAAAGATTCAAGGCAGATATATTGGAGGTTAGGTATCAGGGGAAGAATATAAATGACGTGCTTAATATGAGCGTTGAGGAGGCCATAGTGTTCTTTGGGGAGCAGAAAGAACCTACCGCAAAGCGTGTAGCCCAGAGGTTGCAGATACTCAGTGATGTGGGGCTTGGCTATGTGCAATTGGGGCAGAGCAGCAGTACATTATCGGGAGGAGAGAACCAGAGAATAAAACTTGCCCAGTTCTTGAGTACAGACAGCAGACAGGTTGCAGGCAAAGGTGGTACGTTTTTCATCTTTGACGAGCCTACAACAGGGCTGCATTTTCATGATATACAAAAACTGCTAAAGGCGTTTAATGCATTGGTAGACAGAGGGCACACCATTGTGGTGGTTGAACACAATACAGATATAATAAAGGCATGTGACTGGGTTATAGATCTTGGTCCCGATGGTGGAGACAAAGGGGGTAATATCTGCTTTACCGGAACTCCGGAAGATCTGTCTAAAGTTCTCAATAATAAAACCGGCAAGGCATTGTCAGTTAATTAGAAACTGTTTTGAAACTTTAGAACAATTACTCCATGTAAACGGATGATATATTTGTAAATTACTCATAGATATTTGATTTTATGGATTTTAAGATAGAATCGTCATACAAGCCCACGGGAGATCAGCCGGGAGCAATAGCGGGAATAACAGAGGCTGTGAACAGTGGCAACCCTGCCGTAACGCTTTTGGGTGTTACAGGGTCCGGAAAGACATTTACCATGGCAAATGTTATTCGGAACCTTAACAGACCTGCCCTTGTATTAAGCCATAACAAGACATTGGCGGCACAGCTGTACGGTGAGTTCAAGAGCTTTTTCCCCCACAACGCGGTTGAGTATTTTGTCTCGTATTACGACTACTACCAACCTGAGGCATATATGCCTGTTACAGACACATATATAGAGAAAGACCTAAGCATTAATGATGAGATAGAGAAGCTGAGGCTCAGCTGTTCAAGTGCGCTGTTAAGCGGTAGGAGAGATGTTATAGTTGTCTCCAGTGTCTCCTGCCTTTACGGTATTGGCAATCCGGCAGACTTCCATACAAACACCATAAACATAAAGGTTGGCCGGCATATCTCCCGTACCGCATTGCTTTACAGACTTATAGATAGCCTGTACAACAGAAGCGACGTTGAGTTCAAACGTGGCAGTTTTAGGGTAAAGGGGGATTCTGTAGATATATTTTTGGCATACGGAGACAATGCGGTAAGGGTAACTTTCTTTGGCGATGACATAGAGGAGATAGAGATTGTTGATCCTGTGAGCGGAGCCGTTTTAGATAGTGTAGAGGAGATTTCAATCTATCCCGGTAATATCTTCAGCACCACAAAAGAACGTATAAAAAGTGCAGTGTACAATATTCAGGATGACCTTGTAAAGCAGTGCAACTATTTTAACGACATAGGCAAATTTGTTGAGGCCAAGAGACTTAAGCAGCGGGTAGAATACGATTTGGAGATGATAAAGGAGATTGGGTACTGTAGCGGCATTGAGAACTATTCACGCTATTTTGACGGCAGGGCGGCCGGTACGAGACCATTCTGTCTTTTAGATTATTTTCCCGATGATTTTGTCACTTTCATAGATGAGAGCCACGTTACAATCCCACAGATAAGGGCAATGTATGGTGGAGACCGTTCAAGAAAGGAGACCCTTATAGAGTACGGTTTCAGACTTCCGGCCGCTGCAGACAACAGGCCGCTTAAATTTGATGAATTTGAGAAGTTGGCAAAGCAGTGCGTATATGTTAGCGCCACCCCCGCCCCATACGAGTTGGTAAAGAGCGAAGGTCTTATAGTAGAGCAGGTTATAAGACCAACCGGGTTATTGGAACCCCCTATAGATGTGCGTCCTACCAAGAACCAGATAGATGACCTTATGGAGGAGGTTCAGCTTAGGGTAGAGAGGGATGAACGTGTACTTGTAACAACCCTTACAAAGAGGTCGGCAGAGGAGCTTTACAAATATATGGAGAAGATGGGGATAAGGTGCAGATATATCCATTCGGATGTTGATACACTGGAGAGGATTGAGATTATAGAGGATTTCCAGATGGGGCGTTTTGATTTGCTTATAGGTGTTAACCTTTTGAGGGAGGGATTAGATCTGCCGCAGGTCTCTTTGGTGGCAATATTGGATGCAGACAAGGAGGGCTTTTTAAGGAGCGAAACGGCTCTCACACAGACAGCCGGAAGAGCTGCAAGGAATATAAACGGATTGGTTATAATGTATGCAGACAACATAACCGGCAGTATGCAGCGAGCAATAGATGAGACAAACCGCAGACGCGAAAAGCAGATGGCCTACAACAAAGAGCACAATATCATACCTACCCAGATTTACAAAACCGAGAGAAACGTACTTGGACGAGAGATCTCTCTCTATGACCAAGGCCGAGAAACAGAGGGGGTCTTAGAGGATCCTATTGTAGCAAACATGAACAAGGAGCAGCTTGGCAAGGCCGTTGCAGCTGCCAAAAAGGAGATGGAGAGAGCAGCATCGGAATTGGACTTTATGCGTGCCGCAAAATTCAGAGATGAGATGAAAGCCCTAAAGCAGAGATTAGAGGCCATGCAGTAGTTTGTAAGGATGCAAAATTTGCTTACTTTTGCGAGTTAAAAGATTAGAGGATTTTATTTATGAGTGAAAATAGTCTTATAGAAAAGATAGAGGGGTTACGTACCAAATATGACAGTTTGCAGCAGCAGATTTCAGATCCTGCCCTTATGTCAGACATGAAGAAGTATGTTCAGCTTAACAAGGAGTATAAAGAGTTAGGCCCTATAATCACAGCAGGAGAGAGGTACAAGAAGATGGTAGAGGATTATGAGATGGCAAAGGATATACTTCAGAATGAGAAGGATGAGGAGCTGAGGGAGATGGCAAAAGAGGAGGTTGCACAGTTGGAGTCTGTGCTTCCGCAAAAGGAGGAGGAGATTAAGCTACTGCTGATTCCGGCAGACCCTCAGGATGCAAAGAATGCTATTGTAGAGATTAGAGGCGGTGCAGGTGGAGATGAGGCCTCTATCTTTGCCGGTGATCTCTTTAGGATGTATGCCAAGTTTATTGAGCGTAGAGGCTGGAAGATGGAGATTACAAGCCAGAGCGAGGGTACATCGGGAGGATTTAAGGAGATAATATTCAAGGTTATGGGAGAGGGTGTTTACGGTGTGTTAAAGTATGAATCGGGCGTTCACCGCGTGCAGCGCGTGCCTCAGACAGAGACACAAGGCCGTGTACATACCTCAGCAGCATCTGTTGCAGTGCTTCCTGAAGCCGATGAGTTTGATATTGAACTGAACGAGAAGGATATCAGAAAGGATACCTTCTGTTCGTCAGGACCCGGCGGACAGTCTGTAAATACCACATATTCGGCAATCAGGCTAACCCATATCCCTTCCGGTATTGTTGTTCAGTGTCAGGATGAGAAGAGCCAGCTGAAAAATTACGACAAGGCGTTGCAGGAGCTTCGTACCCGTCTGTATAACATGGAGTATGAGAAGTATCTCAACGAGATTTCTGCCAAGCGTAAGACAATGGTATCTACAGGAGACCGTTCTGCAAAAATCAGAACTTACAACTATCCGCAGAGCCGTGTTACCGACCACCGCATTAACTGGACAATGTACAATCTGCCGGTCTTTATGGATGGTGATATTCAGGAGGTTATAGATCAGTTACAGATTGCGGAGAATGCAGAGAGACTTAAAGAGAGCGATCTTTAAACTTTAGACAAAACCAACTAATTAATATATTATGGAAAGGAATGAAAATAAACAATGTAAATGTAATCCCACCGGAGTGTGGATTATGATTGGTCTGGCAGTGTTAGGTTTGTTTATATATTCAGCTGCCTCACATATAAAATCGTATGACAGAACCGTTTATGTAAAAGGGCTCTGTGAAAGGACAGTAAATGCAGACAGGGTTGTCTGGCCGCTGTCGTATAAACTTATAGGCAATGACCTTATAGCTCTGTATGTTCAGATGAACAATAACAATAAAATAATAAAAGACTACCTTAAAAGTTACGGAATATCAGAAAATGATATCTCTGTAGGAGTTCCCGATGTTGTAGATTTAAAGGCAGACAGGTATCAGACCTCCGAGAGGCTTGAGGCGAGATACAATATTACGGCAGTGATTACAATTATTTCTCACGATGTAGATAAGGTAAGAAAAGCCATTGATAACCAGACAGAACTGCTTAAAAAATCTATTCCGCTAAACACAGGAGACTACAGATACAATACAAACTATTTCTTTGACAGTCTTAACGATATAAAACCGGAAATGATTCAGGAGGCTACCTCCAATGCGCGTGAAACAGCTGCAAAATTTGCGGCAGATTCTAAGAGCAAATTAGGAAGAATCAAAACCGCATCTCAAGGACAGTTCTCAATAGAATCTGTAGATGAGACCACTCCGTATGTAAAGAAGGTTAGAGTAGTTACCGGTATAACTTACTTTTTAAGATAAGGGTTTTTATCTGTTACGAAATGAGCTGATATAGAAAACCGAATATGAGGATTGCCCTTTTTGAAAGGATAGGATACTCAATAACAGCCTCTGTATCTGTGATTTTGTAAGTATGCTGATTTATCCCTGCCGTAAACAGAATGGCGGGGATATTTTTTTCTGCAAACGGAGCCTGATCTGACATTTGGTAGAACAGCTTTCTAAAGGTCACGCTGCCGTAAAAACTATAGTCTATATCAAGTCCAAGTCTGCATGCCCTGTTGCAGAAATCCAACTGTTCACCCTCCCAATCATTAAGATATTCATTCCCTATGGCAATAATATAATCTTTATTCTTGTTGGGTGCGGCCAATGATGTACCTATCTGATCTATATTTACCATAAGTTTTATCCTGCTGTAGTTTATCATGGTCTTATTTACAAAAAAACTGCTTCCGCTCATGCTTAACTCCTTGCCGTCGAAAGCTATAAAGAGAATATTCTTCTCTATTTTAAGCCCGTCCTGTTTCATTTTCGAAAAGGCAGAAGCCAAAGAGAGCAGTGCTGCCACCCCGGATGCATTGTCATCCGCTCCTCTGTAAATATGTCCGTTGATAGTACCTCTGTGGTCATAGTGGGCTCCAATGATAATGTATTCGTTAGAACCTGTTGTTGATGATAATTTACCAATCACATTTATCCCCTTTTTACCGTTTGTTGCTGTAAACGATTGATAATAGGAGAGTCCGTAAGTTTCGAGCCCGGCATTGCTGAATGCATTGGATATATATTCTGCTAATCTTGTATTCCCGTCAGATCCGGTAGCCCTCCCTGCAGATTCATCCGATGTGAGGAACACTATATCCTTTTGCAACAAGGAAGGAGCCATAAAATATGTATATGCCTCCGATGAATGGTTCTGGGCAGATACCAAATTTGTAAAGACAGCCGTAGACAATATGGTCAAAGCCCCAAATAACAGGGCTTTTCTAATATTATTGCAAGTATGGTACAGTAGTTTCATCAATTACCCTTCTCCAAACAATATTTCTTTATTACGCTGTAGGCATCCTTTATACCCAATTCACCTGCCTTACTCAAATCTATGCACCCTTTCTCTCTATCTTTCAGATATATAAGCACAAGCCCCCTGTTGTAGTATGCTTCGGCAAGAGCCGGATACAGATCCAACGCTTTGGTATATTGGCTTATAGATTCAGGTAAATCTTGAGACAGACAGTAGAGGTTGCCAAGATTGTAGTATATGTAAGGGAACGTTGGCATAATAGATGCCGCTTTGGTTAAATCATGTATGGCAGGGGTGTAGTCATACTGTTTGTAGCTCCTCTCCTGAACTCTGGCCCTTGCCGTGCGCGAATTGTCTAATGAGAGGGTCTGTACATTGTTCTCCATGGAGGAGATGAAATCAATCGTTTCGGCCTGCAGCGCACCTCTGTTTATATAGATAAACGGATTTGACGGGTCCGATTCAATAGCCTTGTTGTAACTGTCTAATGCCTTGTTGAACTCATTGCCGTAACTCTCAATTAGGGCAAGTGCAAAATAGTACCTGCTCCTGCTCTGTACATCAAGACTGTTTGCTGCGCCCTCCTGCATTGCCGCAC
Source organism: Eggerthellaceae bacterium (assembly GCA_963643305.1). Taxonomy (GTDB): domain Bacteria; phylum Bacteroidota; class Bacteroidia; order Bacteroidales; family UBA932; genus Egerieousia. Next base: position 1,603 of record CAVIKQ010000040.1, on the reverse strand, counting down.
GTTGCAGATCAGGTGAAACATCTGTATCCTTTATGTTTGATAATTTTATGGCAACAGGCACAGAGTTTATAAAATTCTGCATGGTATTATCCTCATACTCAGATTGCAAAGCCATAAGTGAATGTTTGTCTCTGATAATGTTGAACCTGAACAGCGGTTTGAGCCTTATGTCAACATCTCTGTGCTGTAGCAGTTCGTTATCAAAATCTTTCTTTGCAAAATCAGCATCCAACGCCAATAGCCTGTCATATTTTTTTGTTGTATCTGCAAATATCGAACTGGCTGTACTGTCGCTCCTTATGCGGTTATACTCTTTAATTTTCTCCTCAGCTATCTCTGAATCTCTCTTTGCCGATGTATATTGCCCAAGCTGATATTTTGCGTATGAGCGGTTCATATACGCCTTGGCAAAATCGGGATAGAGATTAATAGCCTGAGAGTAGTCATCCATGGCATTCCTGTACTGCTTTAACTCTAAATAGACCCCAGCTCTGTTGAAGTAGGCAAGCACATTGTTTGGGTTCACGGCAATAACCCTGTCGTAATCGTTGAGAGCGTTGTTGTAATCCCCTGTCTGAGTTCTTATTAGAGCTCTATTATATAAAGTTAAGGCATTTCCGGGGTCAAGTTCCAGAACCTTGTCCATATCTGCCAAAGCTCCTCTTATATCCATCTCCTCATACCTTATAAGTGCCCTGTTGAAATATGCAAAACTGTTTGCAGTATCGAGTTGGATAGCCTTGTCCAAATCCTTTATTGCCTCCCTGTTTTCATGCTTCAGGGCGTAAATCCTTGACCGTCTTATGTAACCCTCAGGGTCAAAGGCATCTAATTTTATAGCTTTATTATAATCTTCCAATGCTTTTGTCGTGTCTCCAAGGTAGAGATAAGATGCTCCTCTATTAAGATATGCATCCGATATTTTAGGTTCGTTCTTTATGAATCTGTTAAAGTCTGAAATGGCTTTTTCAAACTGTTGCGACAGAAAATATGTTACTCCTCTACTAAAATAGAGCCCCGTATAGCTTGGCCTTAGGTCTACAGCCTCTGCAAGGTCTTTGAGAGCCAAGTCATACTTGCCTGTTCTGCTTAGTGTTATGGCTCTGTAGTGGTAGGCTGGTGTGTATATAGGGTTAATCTTTATTGCCTGATCAAAATCTTTCTCTGCCCCAATATAGTCTCCTAAGTTGTATTTGGCTATACCCCTAAAGAAGAAGGCATCGTATGAGAGGGTATCGAGCTTGGAGAGCACATTAAAGTTCTCTATAGCCTGAGAATATTTGCCGTCAATAAGAAACTGGCGGCCTCTCATAAACAACTGATTAAGGTCGTATTGTGCAGATACTTTGGTATTGGCAACAGCTATAAAGGAGAGGATAAGCGTTACGTATACCAACGATTTTGTCAATTTTTTATTCATCTGTTATTTTCTTCTTCTGCGTTGATGTTTCTTGCTTAGACTTCTCAATGAGCTGCTGGCTCTTACAAGAGCTTCGTCCTTATTGATGAAGTGGAATGCAAAAAATGTCAATAATCCTGCCACAAGCGGGAATACACAGGTGAAAGAGAACTTGTATTCTCCCCACATTCTTATCATCAAATA
>CAVIKQ010000039.1:5589-12785 GCA_963643305.1 Eggerthellaceae bacterium | reverse complement strand
ATATAGGTAATATCATCTTTTAAACCTTCTTTAAAGTCTGTAAAGATAGTGCTTTTTTGCGGCCATATCTCTACAATGTATTCTGTTTAAGTTTTTCTGCGTAACGGTTAATCCTCATCATCTCCCGTGGGATGTTTATAGACTGAGGGCAGTGCGGCTTGCATTTTCCGCATCCAATGCAATGGTCTGCCTGTCTGAGCTTTGGTACAGAACGGTCATACCCTATAAGGAATGCTCTTCTTGCTTTGCGATAGTTCTCGTCTTGTTGGTCTTTTGAGATATATCCTTCATTTACACATTTGTTATAGTGTGTCAGAATAGCCGGAATATCCAAACCGTATGGGCATGGCATACAGTATTTGCAATCGTTGCACGGAATGGTGGGATACTGCATCATAAGGTCTGCCGTACCGTACAGATACTGCATCTCCTCATCTGTAAGCGGCTTTAGCGGGCAGAATGTACGGAGGTTATCTTTGAGATGTTCCATATATGTCATTCCGCTAAGAACTGTAAGTACATGCTCGTGTGTGCCGCTAAATCTGAATGCCCATGAAGCAACGCTCTTTTCCGGTTCACGCATTTTAAGCCTCTCCATTACATTGTCTGTAACCTTTGAGAGACGTCCTCCCAACAGCGGTTCCATAATTACAACCGGAATATTCCTTTTTGCAAGCTCACCGTACAGGTATTCTGCATTTGTATTCCTTGGGTTTATCTCTTTGGCATGCTTCCAGTCTAAATAGTTCATCTGAATCTGCACAAAATCCCATCTGTATTCATCATGTTTAGAAAGCAGATAATCAAATACTTTAACATCACCGTGGTAAGAGAAGCCAAGATTACGTATGCGTCCCGCCTCACGCTCTTTAAGCAGAAAATCTAAAATGCCGTTCTTTACATATCTCTCCTCATACTCCTCCATTCCGCTGCCCATACCAACACCATGAAGCAGCATATAGTCTATATAGTCTACCTGAAGCTCCTTAAAGGAGTTGTAATAGATTTTAAGAGCACCCTCTCTTGTCCATGTTGCAGGTGCAAAATTAGAGAGCTTTGTGGCAATAAAGAACTTCTCTCTCGGATGCCTTTTAAGGGCAATCCCTGTGGCCTCTTCAGATTTCCCTTTGCAGTAGGCAGGAGAGGTATCTATATAGTTTACACCATGTGCGAGTGCGGTATCAATAAGGCGGTTAACCATCTCCTGATCTATAACCTCATCTGTGGTGCCATCCTCCTTTTCTACCTTTCTGGTAGGCCATCTCATGCAACCGTAGCCAAGAAGCGAGACCTTTTCTCCCGTTTTTGGGTTTGTGCGGTATGTCATCTTATCCTTTGGAATCTCTCCCAATGCAGTTATACTCTCACCGTTTGCAGGGTTTCTGTCTGATCCGCATCCCGATAAAACAACAGCGGACGCTGCTGCTCCAACTCCGGCTTTTTTTAAAAATTCGCGGCGGTTGCCATCTATATTATTTGTATTCATTGTTGTCTATATAATTAATTACTGTTAGTTTGTCAGCCCTCTCTTTAGTATCTGCGTCATGCTTTATTTTATGTGCTTTCATGAGCTGATGCCTCTAATGAGACAGAAGATTTAAGGCTTGAAAACATAAATACATTCAGCTAATTGGTTTTATGGACTTCATGCCCCTCTACATATATTGCACTAAACGGCCTTGCAGGACAAAGATTTTCACAAGCTCCGCAGCCTATGCAACGTTCCTCATCTATAACAGGGATACGCAGTTCCTTGTTGTCTTGGCTCAATGGCACCATCTTTATGGCTCCAACAGGGCAGTGCCTTACACAGTTGCTGCATTTGACCCCCTCTGCAACAGGAATACAGTTCTTTCTAATCCATACGGCATGACCAATCTGTATAGATGATTTCTCCTCTTTGGTAATCCTCTTAATGGCACCTGTTGGGCATACTTCAGAACATTTTGTACATTCGGGTCTGCAAAATCCGCGCTCATAAGAGGATTGCGGCTGCATCATTGTAGAAAGCTCTGTAGATGGCCTGAGCACATTGTTGGGGCATACAGAGACGCATAACTGACAACCTGTGCAATGTTGGCTGAAATGTTTAAGGCTCTCTGCTCCGGGTGGAACTATAGGGGTGCCCCTTTTGGGCACTTTCTTGTCTAATATTACAGCCAGGCCTCCGTCTACCTTTGTCTCCTGGGCTTTTGCTGCAACAGTACCAATAAGAATGCCGGCACCGGTAAGGAATGTTCTGCGTGAGCTGTCTGTTCCGTTTTTGGCCGCACCGCATGTTGTTGCCTCCTTTTTTGCAGTACTGCATCTTTTTATTGTATAGCTTATGGCTCCTTGTGAACAGTTACCAATACAATCGAAGCAGGTAATGCACCTTGAGTAATCTATCCTCTCATTTTGGGAGTCTATACATGAGGCTTTACATCCTTTTGCGCATAATCCGCAGGATTTACATTTCTCATGGTTTATCACGGGGCGTAAGAGTGAAAACTTAGAGAGGAATCCCAATACTGTTCCAACAGGGCAGACCGTATTGCAGTAGATTCTGCCGTTTCTCCATGACAGTATTGCTATTATAATAAATGAACCCACGGCAATGATAAAGGTTGGCAGACTCTTCATCCAGATCTCTTTCTCGTAAAAGGCATAACTCTCTGCACGTTGGGCAAAATAGGCCAATATGTTGTTGCCCCATCCGTAAACGGGGGCAAAAAGGTTGCTTGCAATTCGGCCGTATGAGCTGTAAGGGGCCAGCAGTGCGGCAACAGATCCTATTCCGGCTACCAATGCTGCCAAAAACAGTACAAGAAAGCCGTATCTGAGCCATTTCATCTCCGGAGAATAGGAGAAACGTCTTTTTTTACCCTTTCGTTTGCCGCTTATATGCGATATTATATCCTGCATAATACCTAACGGGCAGATAACAGAACAGTACACTCTTCCGCACAGCAGTGTTAGAACAATAAGGAATAGTACTACGCCTACATTAAGGGCAAGTACGGCCGGCAAAAACTGAATCTTGGCCATCCAGCCAAACCATAAATGGACAGTGCCTGTAAAATCTAAAAACAGCAGGGTCACAACGATAAATGACAGAGCCGCTATGGTTACTCTGATTTTTTTGAGCATGGGTTTTGCTTTTTTGTTGTTATATTTTGTTGTTAAGTAATCATTAAAAATGATAGAGGATACAAAAATAGCAAGAAATCTCCCTTTTCTCAAAAACAATATCTTTGGCAAATCTTTTCTTTGTACCTTTGCAACGTTTGGAGGGTGTGTAACAGATCTTTTTAACAGACGTGTATGGGTAGATTTTTATATGATAAAAGCGGTGGTGCAAAAAAGAGGCTAAAGGATAAGCTCGATACTAAAACAGAGGTAATTGTCATTAAAAGGCCGCTCCCTATAGAGTTACACTTTGTGGTGTGGGTAGAGTTAATAGGATATTGTCTGTACTTTGTTGTAAAATCTATGCTGTCTGTTGCAAAGGGGTATTATGGGCATTTTGGCTTTTTCCCTATAGCGTTATATTCTCTCTTCTTTATTGTTATGTCATTGTACACCATTAGGGCGTTTCACTACAGAAAAATGAATTCTGTAATATCTGCGGTAATGTTTAACGTAATGGTTATTATGGATGCAGTATTGTGGTATATTATGGGATATGACCATGTTATTGGTATACCGGATATTGTTATAGTGACCTTGTGTACCTTTGTGCTGCTCTTCTTGCCAAAGGTCAGGGTGGTATTTCCTGTTAGGGAGTGGAACGTTGAGGCGTTTGAAAGTATAGTTTTTGGCGGATACAGTCTTGTCTTTCTGCTGGTAATAATATTTTTTCTATAGAGCCTCTTTATTTGGGCGATCCAGATATGTCTGTAGGATAATAGCTGCGGAGACCTTGTCTACCGCCCCTTTCTCCCTTCTATCCATCCTCTTTACTCCGCTCTCTATAAGTGAGCGCATTGCCAATTGAGAGGTAAACCGCTCATCCTCTAATATAATAGGGGTCTGAGGAAATGATTTGCGCAGCTGCTTTATGAATATGTCAACATCTTTTGCCGCCTCCGAGGGGGTGTTGTTAAGATTCATCGGGTAGCCAACCACAAATGCCTTTACTTTGTTGTTTTTAATGTAATTGTTAAGATATTCCACTATCTTTGCAGCTGAAACTGTATCTAAGGCAGATGCAAAGATGCCAAGAGGATCGCTTACAGCTACTCCTACGCGCTTTCTGCCGTAATCTATGCCTATGAATCTTTCCATGGTGCAAAGGTAGTTTTTATTTATACATTGTATGGCAAAACTTAAAAACAATAAGAAAAGCAGATTGTCTAACAAATATAGATTTTCTATATTCAACGATACTACGCACGAAGAGCTGTTTGTATTCAGATCTAACGGGAAGCTGTTTCTTTTGTCTATAGTATTGGTTGTAATCTTGCTTATAGTATCTGTAACATTGCTTATCTCCTTTACATCATTGCGGGAATTTATACCCGGTTATCCATCTGCCCAGACGAGACGGACGTTGGTTCAGAATGCTTTAAAACTGGAATCGCTACAGAATGAACTTAATACATGGAGCTTGCAGCTGATAAATATCCAACGTATATCGCAGGGGCTGCCACCGGTAAATATAGACAGCCTGATGAATGTAGCCAAAGTGTCTGCAGATTCCACCGAGTCTGTAACAGACAGACAAGGTCTTCTTCAGGAGGCAGATTCGTTGCTCAGGCTTCAGGTAATAAAGGATGAACAGCTCTCTGCAGCATCGGGAATGGGAAAGATAGATCAGATAGAGGGTTTACATCTCTTTACCCCCGTAATAGGAATAGTTACAGAGCCTTTTAATCATAAAATCAATCACCCGTACATAGATGTTGCCGCAGAGAAAAACAGTGTTGTATCCTCTGTATTGGATGGTACGGTTATAAGTGCCGGTTGGACAGATGATTTTGGCTATACTATTCAGATTCAGCACGATAATAACCTTATATCTGTATATAAACACAACGAGAAACTGCTTAAGAAGGCAGGAGACAAGGTTTCGGCAGGTACTCCTATAGCTTTGGTTGGTAACACAGGCAAGGTGTCTACAGGACCCCACCTTCATTTTGAATTATGGCATAAAGGGGAACCCATAGACCCTGCCAAGTATATAAAGTTTTAGCGCAGAGACAGAGATGAGAAGAAGGAATTTAGCTGTTCTTGGTTCAACCGGATCTATAGGTACACAAACTTTAGATGTTGTGTCTCAACACAGGGAGTTATTTGACATTGATCTCCTTACCGCAAACAATAATGCAGAACTGCTTATTAAACAGGCTCTTGAATTTGAGCCTAACAATGTGGTGATTTGTAATAAAGAGAAGTACGGGATAGTGGCGGAAGCGCTTAAAAATAGCAATGTAAAGGTGTTTGCAGGGATTGAATCTGTAAATGAACTTGTAAAAAGCAGCGCTGTAGATATGGTAGTTGCCGCAATGGTGGGCTTTAGCGGATTGGAACCAACGATAAACGCAATAAAGGCATCAAAGGTCATTGCATTGGCAAACAAGGAGACATTGGTTGCGGCAGGAAAGATAATTGTAGATCTTGTAAAACAGAACGGGAGCGCAATCATACCTGTAGATTCCGAGCATTCGGCAATATTCCAGTGCCTGAAAGGGGAGGATGCAGAGATAGAGAAGATATTGCTCACAGCCTCCGGAGGGCCATTCAGGTCAACTCCTATTAAAGATCTTGGTAAAGTTACAAAGCAGCAGGCGTTGGCTCATCCGAATTGGAACATGGGGGCAAAGGTAACCATAGATTCCTCTACGATGATGAATAAGGGGCTCGAAATGATAGAGGCTTCATGGCTTTTTAACCAGCCGGCGCACAAGATAGAGATAGTTGTACATCCTCAAAGTATCATACACTCAATGGTGCAGTTTACAGATGGCTCTCTAAAAGCCCAACTCGGTGCTCCGGATATGAGAGTTCCTATACAGTATGCCTTGTCTTACCCTGCAAGGCTCTCTTTAAACACCAAAAGGATAAGTTTTCCCCAACTGTCAGATCTAACCTTCTTTGCTCCCGATTTGGAGCGGTTTCCGCTTGTCAGAACAGCGTATGAGGTACATAAGAGCGGAGGGAACGCTGCCTGTATGATGAATGCTGCAAACGAGGTGGCTGTAAAAGCATTTATAGATGACAGGATTACATTTATGCAGATAGCCGTTTTGGTTAACAGAACCATTGAAAAGATGCTAAAGAGCCATTTTATAAACAACCCTTCTGTTGAGGAGATATTTGAGACAGACAAGGTGTCTAAGATTATTGCAAAAGAACTTGTAACCACCCTTTAAAATTGTTTAAAAATCTTGCAAATCTGCCGTGCAAGATTTTTTTATAGTTGGCATCTTGGTTTTTTCTTAAAATCAGAGTATTGTGCTCCTGTATATATTCTATTGTGAAAGAAATTGACGAGGCCGTTTTTTTTATTGTAGAGTGCTAATTGATAACTTTGCACTACAATTTTCAGATTATGTTGGTAGTATTAATAAAGATATTGCAAGTAGTTCTTGCGCTTAGCATACTTGTGCTGATTCATGAGTTTGGGCACTTTATCTTTGCCCGGCTCTTTAAGATAAGGGTAGAGAAGTTCTATCTCTTTTTTAATCCTTGGTTCTCACTTTTTAAATTCAAGCCAAAAAACAGTGATACCGAATATGGTATAGGGTGGCTTCCTCTTGGCGGTTATTGCAAGATAGCCGGAATGATAGATGAATCTATGGATAAGGAGGCTCTTAAAAAGGAGCCGCAGCCTTGGGAGTACAGGGCACATCCCGCATGGCAGCGTCTGTTTGTCATAGCCGGGGGAGTATTGTTCAACTTTATTCTTGCAATTGTAATCTATTCCGGGATAATGTACACATGGGGAGATGAATATATAAAGAATTCAGATGTAAAGACCGGTGTGTATGTTAACGGATTGGCAGAGGAGGTTGGATTTAGGAACGGGGATATAATCCTCGATTTTGACGGACTTGTTCCCAACAGATTTAACGAACTCCAGATAGACCTTGTAAGAAGTCAGGCAGAGCATGCCAAGGTTCTCAGGAATGGAGATACGGTTGTCATAAATATAGATCCCGTATATTTCCCTGCAATGTTAAAGACTCCCGGTATGTTTGAGTATGGTATCCCTT
>CAVIKQ010000039.1:3872-5579 GCA_963643305.1 Eggerthellaceae bacterium | reverse complement strand
CTGTTCCGGATTCCTCTATAAATGCAACGGCCGGGCTGTTGCAGGGAGACAGGATTTTGGCTTTAAACGGACAGAAAGCGGAGATGCTTCTGGAGGTTAAGGATAAACTGCTCAATTTTAAAGGGGACTCTGTAGTTGCCACTGTTGCAAGGGGTGAGGAGCTGTTGTTTGTCCCTTTGCAGGTAGATACAACGGGATTGCTGCAAGTTGTCATAAATGGTAATTTAAAGGATTTTTATCCTATAACCAAGACCTCTTACTCGTTGGTACAGTCTATACCTGCAGGATTCAATAAGGCTGTTACAACGGTAAGCAATTACTGGAAAGAGCTGAAACTTATAGCAAGCCCTAAAACAGAGGCGTATAAATCTGTAGGAAGTTTTATAGCTATAGGCAAGATTTTTCCCGACAGTTGGAACTGGATGGCCTTTTGGAACATAACGGCATTTCTCTCTATTATGTTGGCGGTGCTTAATATATTGCCTATTCCGGCATTGGATGGAGGGCATATAATGTTTACACTTTATGAGATTATTACAGGGCGCAAACCAAGCGACAAGTTTATGGAATATGCACAGATGGCAGGTATGATATTCCTGCTTGGGCTTATGATTCTGGCTTTTGGGAATGATATTTTCAGATTGTTCACTTAAAAATATATGGTTATGAAGAGGCTTTTTAATCTTTTACTTATACTCCTTGCAGTTGCGGCAGTGGTTTCGTGCAAGGATTTTGGCGGTAAACTGGCCAAAAAGAGTGTGACCGGGAAAGCCGGAGAGGTAATTGTTGTTATGGACAAAGGGCTTTGGGAGGGGGAGCCTGGGAAAGAGTTACGTAAAGTACTGGCATCCGATTATCCTGCATTGCCACAGAAAGAACCTGCATATAACCTTGTGCAGATACCTACAAATGCCTTCTCATCTCTGTTTCAAACGCACAGAAATATAATCATCATGCGCACAGGTTCTAATGAATATCCTGAGCCTAAGATTGTAACAAAAGAGGATATATGGGCAGCTCCGCAGACTGTAATAGATATATCTGCACCGGACAAAGAGACAGCGGCCAAGTATATTGCAGAAAATAAGAACTTATTGTTCAACACTTTGGGGCAGGCTGAGCGTAACAGGATAATAAGAAATTCAAAAAAATATGAAGAGAAATCATTAAGAGATTTGGTAGCTTCGGAATTTGGTGGTTCCCCATATTTCCCTACCGGCTACTCTCTTAAAAAGAAAACAAACGACTTTATCTGGATTTCATACGAAACGACATATACAAATCAGGGGATATTCATTTTCAGAATACCGTATAACGGAGCTAATTCTCTTACATTGGAGCCGTTTATAGAAGCTTGTGATGAAGTGCTTAAAAATAATGTACCGGGAATGTTTGAGAACAGCTATATGGTGACATCAAAGGAGTTTGAGCCGGATTTTGCATGGATGAGGTATAAAGGGAGAGATTTTGCCGAGGTGAGAGGCCTTTGGGAGGTTGAAAACGACTACATGGGCGGACCGTTTGTTGACCATGCTTTCTACTCTAAAGACGGTAAGTCTATAATAGTTGTGGAGGGGTTTGTGTACGCGCCAAGATACCCTAAACGCAACTATTTAAGGCAGGTAGAATCAATAATATATTCGTGGGAATGGGCCGAGAACTTTAATAAATAAGTTTTTGGTAGTTCGGTTTTTTTTTCTACCTTTG
>CAVIKQ010000039.1:0-3862 GCA_963643305.1 Eggerthellaceae bacterium | reverse complement strand
GGCTAGTACTCAAGATTTTCATTCTTGCAATAGGGGTTCGATTCCCCTACAGACTACGGAAAATAATAAAAAAATAAATAAAATGGCAAATCACGCATCGGCAGAAAAGCGTAATCGTCAGAACGAGAAACGCAGATTGCATAACAGGTATTATGCAAAGACTACGCGTAATGCAATTAAGGCACTACGCAATACTACAGACAAGGCAGCAGCAGAAGCTTTACTTCCTAAAGTTTATGCAATGTTAGACAAATTAGCAAAGATTAATGTTATTCACTCTAACAAGGCAGCTAACCTTAAAAGTGGCCTTACTGTTTATGTAAACAAACTTTCATAAAACAGATAACGCACACTCAAAAATTTTGTCATAATAGATTATAAAGCCCTGTCCCATATTTGGGAAAGGGCTTTGATTGTTTTAATAAGTGCAGGAGATGAAGGGATTAACTATTTTGGAGTGGAAGGATGAGGATAGACCAAGGGAAAAATTTATCAATTGTGGCGCAGCATCCTTAACGAATGCAGAGCTTTTGGCCATTCTGTTGGGATCGGGAAGCAGAAATGAGAATGTTGTAGATCTTTCAAGGAGAATACTTGCAGAGGCAGATAACTCGCTCTCTGTGTTAAGAGGGTATTCTATGTCTGAGTTGCAGAAATTTAAGGGTGTGGGGAGAAGCAAGGCGTTATCTGTATTGGCTTTATTTGAGCTGTTCAGACGAATTGAGTGTGAGAAGATGCCGGTTCGCTCCATTATCTACTCCTCTAAGGAGGCCGCAGATGCAATGCAACCTATACTTAAAGACAAGTCTCATGAGGAGTGCTGGGTGCTCTATCTTAATGTGGGTAACAGGCTTATTGCCAAGGAGTGTATTACCCAGGGTGGAATATCATCTACGGTGATAGATATGCGGCTCATAATAAAGAGAGCTTTTGAACGGTTGGCAACGGCCATTATACTTGTACATAACCATCCTTCGGGTAATACAAGTCCAAGTTCACAGGATTCTATACAGACAGAGAGGCTTAAAGAGGCAACAAAATATTGTGATATAAAACTGTTGGATCATATTATAGTTGCCGGAGACAACTATTTCAGCTTTGCTGATGAAGGGCTTATCTGACGTTATCAATCATTATGTCATAGGTGGCTTTAGCGTTAGCAATTTTTAAGAGTAAAGAAAAATATTTTTTAAACAAATTTGCAGAATCGATAAATGATTCTTACATTTACCTGTGATACCGTTAGAAATGATTACTCATTTCAACGCTCTGCTTCACAGGTATATAAGATATACAGTCTCAGAGGGCAGACTGCTCATGGTACAAGGGGTGTACAGTGAGCCGAAGCAGCAGACAACCGTACTATTAACACTCTAACATTTTACACTTATGAGAGCTGTATTCAAAGCGATACAAAGCATGTTCCCCATTGTGCTCGCAGTTGTCGTCTCGTATCCGCTCAATGCGCAATCCCATTTCAACACCAACGGCGAGCTTCAGCGTCCGTCAACCGATTCATGGGAGATGATCAGATATGGCGAGGTGGGAGCCGGCCTGTACCGTACCGTCTCCTCTACGCAGACGGACGTCTTTACCGTTCCCGCCTATCTTGCCTTCTCTCCCGTGAGCGGTGTGGCAGAGAGTGCGGATTTGGATAATGTGAAGGTAATCGGTTACAAGCTCTATGAGAGGATTGCCCTGCTTGACGGCAGTGAAAACGGCAATGCCGGCAGCAGCGACACAAGCTGCATAGAGAGGGCGTTCCATTATGACAGAAAAGGCAGGGTGATGCAGGTGGTGGAGAAGAACTCTACGGGTGGCATAAGCAGGACAAGCACAAGGTATGACTTCAGGGGAAACATCCTTGCGGTAAACGAGAGCCATTCTACAGGTGCTCTTACAATAACAAAAGGGACGGTATACAGCTATGACCAAAGGGGAAGGCTGCTCAGCGAGAGGGTGTCGATTAACGGAGTGGAGAAGGCAACGGTAAGCTACAGCTATAATGCTCTTGGCTATCTTACAGGAAAGAGCTATGGCAATGGGGTGACGGACAACTTGCAGTACAACATCCAGGGATGGGGAACGGTATCACAGACAGTGAAGGGAAGCGAGACGCTGTACAGCCAGAGGCTGCGCTATTATGATGCAGAGAAAGGGAGCGGACTGTATAACGGCAGCATCTCCGAGTGGAGAGTGCAGCAGGGGACAAACACGGCAAGCACATACAGCTTCAGCTATGACGCTATAGGGAGGCTTACCTCAAGCAGCAGATATGCAGGAACAGGCAGTACTGCCGTCAACAGCTGGTGCGAGAGGGGAATGGATTATGACCTTAACGGAAATATCACTACCTTGCAGAGGTTTGGCAGTAGTGCGAGCGCAGTAGAGGATAATCTGAGTTATAGCTACAGCGGCAACAGGCTCACAGCCCTTACAGGCAGCAGCCAAGGAGCAACGCTGAATGCCTCTTACAGCTACGATGCCGGGGGCAACATGCTCTATGACGGCAGAAGAGGATTGGGTATAAGCTACAACATGCTCAATCTGCCGGCAAAGGTGGTGGAGAAGGCAGGTGCAACGGCGGCAGACGGTGCAGTAAAGGCAGAGTATCTGTACAGTGCGGACGGCATCAAACAGAGGGTTGCGGATGCTACGGGCAGCAACGGCTATCTCTATCTTGGGACGCTGGTGCTGTCAAAGAGCGGAGAGAGCTACTCATTGGCGAGCACAGGGTTCGGCGGAGGAAGGATAATAGGTGGAGCAGGAAACAGTTGTTTGGCATATTACTACGGTACGGATCACTTGGGCAGTGTGAGGGTGATAACGGACGGCAGCGGAAGCGTGGTGGAAAGGAACGACTACTACCCTATGGGTATGAGGACAGCCACCGGCAACAGCTATCCGCAGCTTGCGGCCAACCTCTACAAGTACAACGGCAAGGAGGTGCAAACGGTGGGAGGCCTCGGCTTCACGGACTACGGGGCAAGGATGTATGACGACTTCTCCGGACGGTGGTTTGTTCCGGATCCTTTAGCTGAGAAGTATGCCTCTATGTCTCCTTATATGTACTGCGGTGGGAATCCGATAATGTATGTTGATATTAAAGGTCAAAAATTACGTATTGCCAATAACTATAAAGTCGGGATGGAAAATATAGCCAAAATAGCGGCAACAAGCTTAGGAAAGGAAGTACTGAATAGACTGATAAATATAAAATATGGTACGTATTACCTAAAATCAACAATTTTTTCAAAGAGTTCCAAGTATAATCCAAATACAGGAGATATTTATTATGTTGGTAATCCATGGTCAACAGATGTAGATGGGGGAGTATTAAATTCAATGACAGCAATGGGCCATGAAGCATTTCATGCTTTTGACCATAGCTTTATGGGTAGAGCTGTAGGCAATGTGAACATAACCGAGCCGCGTGCCGTAAGTTTTGCAAATTATTTGAGAGAAGCATACAATCTTACGCCTTTAAGAGAGAGGTATGGAGGTATTCAAGGAGATTTTCATCAGTTCCGGGCTGATGAATTGATAACTGATTTTAAACAAATTGATATTAGCAAAGATAAGACAAAAATGGGCTACAGCTATACTAAAACAACTACAATTGTTGATAGTTATAAAACAATATATAATCGTAGATTTCCGGATAAGACACACACTGAAACCAGTAATAACTATATAATCGTTTCAAGAGATAAGGATAACAATATCTCATTTGAAATATATGATAGTTATGATAAATATGCAAAATCAAGAGAAAAATGGTAATTGCAACTAAAAAGAGAATAGCAAAGATATTTATTGCAACTGTAGTTTCATTTGTGGATATAATACATATCTATGAATC
>CAVIKQ010000038.1:0-12862 GCA_963643305.1 Eggerthellaceae bacterium | reverse complement strand
GTGCAATTGCGGCCATACTGCTTAACTCGCTGCAAATGGCGGTAATATTCTGGTTGTTTATCAAGATGAAAAAGGTTACAAGGGGTTATCTGCCATATCTGTTCTTTATTGTAACATGGCTTGCATGGGAACATGGCTATGCCAATTGCGATATAAGCTGGCCTTGGCTTACCCTTGGCAATTCATTTGCCACCTCAATCAAGAGCATTCAGTGGTATGAGATTACAGGCACTCTTGGTGGCTCTCTCTGGATTCTTCTCTGTAATACTTTATTATACAGAATTATAACTTTAAGAGTTGCACGAGAAAGGATTAGAGTGTCTCTATTGGCCTATGCACTTGTAATTATAGTTCCTTTTGCTGCATCTCTTGTATTATGGGGGGTAAGAGGGGAGGAGAGTTTATCGGGAAACAGAACTAAAGAGGTGCTTGTAATTCAGCCTAATATAGACCCGTACAACGAGAAGTTCGGTGGCCTTACCCAGCAGGAGCAGAATGATATTTTCCTTAAACTCTACAGTGATAATTTTTCTAAGGAGGTTTCTCTTGTGCTTGCTCCAGAGACCTTTGTAAGCCCCTCCGCTTCATCCTCTTTAATGATTGAGAACAAGCCGTTTGCCAATGAGTCTTTTTGCCGGTTTAATGAGATACTGGCTAATACGAATGATAAATTTGAATCGGGAGCTTCTATGATTTTTGGGGCGGTAACAGATTATATCTATTATGGGAGAGGGGCTGTTGCTCCGTCTGAAACAGCAAGGGAGATTCCGGGAGTGGGGTGGTATGACAGATATAATACTGCGGTGTTCTTATATGGCAACGGTCTGTACGATTTTTATCATAAATCCAAATTGGTCATTTTGGTTGAGTCTACTCCGTTTAAGGGGGCAATGAAATTTCTTAAAAAGTTTGAGATAGATCTTGGCGGCATGCTTGGCAGTTTTGGTAAATCTCCCGATGCCGATCTCTTTACCTTGCCGGATTCTGTTAAAGTTGGTACGGCTATCTGTTATGAAAGTGTCTATGGTGATTATTTTAGAAGATATGTGGCGAAAGGTGCCGATTTTATGACAATTATTACCAATGATGGCTGGTGGAAAGATACTCCCGGGTACAAGCAGCATCTCTCTTTTGCTTCGTTGCGTGCCATTGAGACCCGTAGGGATATTGCAAGATGTGCAAATACCGGAATCTCTGCCTTTATCAACAGCCGGGGTGAGATTTTAGCTCAAACAGCATGGGATGAGGCTACTGCATTAAAAGGGTCTGTTACCCTTAACAGTACCAGAACCTTTTTTCTTGTTTGGGGAGACCTTATAGGTCGTATAAGTTGCTTTGTCTTCTTTCTCTTCTTTCTAATGCTTGTTTCAAGATTGCTTAGCCGTAAGCGGATAGTGTATGAGAATTAGCTGTTGCGGCAAACGCTACACTTCTCCTTATATGCAAAAAATGTGTATATTAGCAGTTGGATGCAGCGAATCCGTATCCTTACATTGTTCCTGTGGGGGAGCTCTGGATTTATCATTTTAAATCAAAAACAAGATGTTGACTATGAAGAAAATACTTTTACTCTTTACCATATTCATTATTGCCCTTTCGGCTTCAGCTCAGACCGGCACCTGGTCCGGGAAACTTGATGTGCAGGGTGCTGAAATTAGGCTTGTGTTTCATCTCGATGATGAGAATCCGGTAATGGATTCACCGGATCAGGGGGTGAGAGGCGTGCCTATTCAGATTGAAAGGGATGAGATTTTTGGGTTAAAAATAAAGATTCCTTCAATAGGGGCAACGTATGAGGGCTCTTGGATGGTAAACAAGATATTAGGTACGTTTACACAGTGGGGAAGATCGTTTCCCTTAACTCTTCTTCAGGGAGAAATGAAACTTAACCGTCCGCAGACACCTAAGGCTCCGTTCCCTTATGAAACGGAGGAGGTATCGTTTTGCAACGGAGATGCAGTTTTGAAAGGAACTTTAACTCTGCCGCATGGTTATACGCAGAGCACTCCTGTTCTGATTATGGTAACGGGCAGCGGATTGCAGAATCGGGATGAGGAGATCTTTGAACATAAGCCCTTTGCGGTAATTGCCGATGCTTTGGCAAAAGGGGGTGTTGCAACGCTTCGTTATGATGACCGTGGATTTGGCGAGTCAACAGGCGATATTGTTAATTGCACTACCGAAGATTTTAAGAATGATGCTCTTTCGGGTATCAGCATGCTCAGGAAACGTTTTAACAATGTTGGTGTAATTGGCCATAGTGAGGGAGGTTCTATTGCAATAATCTTGGCAGCAGAGCAGCAGGCAGATTTTATTATCAGCCTTGCCGGCTGTGTTGTATCGGGAAAAGAGGCTTTAATGTGGCAGAATGAAAGGGCTTTGACCGAGGCAGGTATTCCCGCATCAACAGTTCAAGCATATTGCAAACTCATTGGAGAGGCGTTTGATGCAACGATTGCAGGAGACCCTATTCCAAAGGCGGGTGATTCACTCCCGATGGCTTTGGCGCAGAACTATGCGGCAGCGGTGCAGCAACTCCGTACCCCATATATGAGATATTTTTTGAAGATGGATATGCGTCCGCTTCTTGGAAAAATCACCTGTCCTGTCTTTGCCCTGAACGGGACAAAAGATACTCAGGTTGAGTGTGTAAGCAATCTTAACGCTTTGCAAAACGGCTTGACAGGCAATTCTTTAAACAGTATAGAAGCGGTTGAGGGGGTAAATCATCTTTTTCAGCATTGTGCTACCGGTGTGGCTACGGAATATGGCAATATTGAGGAGACGTTTGCTACTGAAGTTCTTGAAAAGATAGTAGCTTGGGTAAAAGCACTGCAACTCCGTTGAGGAGCCCTGTTTGGAGCAAGGCAGGTTTCTTAGCGAAAATCTTGAACACATCCGGTTTGAATTTTTTGATGTTCTTTGAACACGATGCAAGGCTCTCGCCGGAAGAATATATTTTCTGAGATACAACCCTTTCGCTCGGCCGCTAAATCCGAGATGAAGCTAACCCCTTAATCTATTGTCAAAGTGGATTAAGAATCTGCTGCGAATGTGGCCACCTTGAGCGAGAAAAGGTTCGCTTTCGCGCAGCTTTTCCTCGCCATGGCATAGCTCAAACAGGTTTGGCTCTGCTCAGTAAATAGTGGAGATGGGCGGGGTCGAACCGCCGTCCAACCAGACCACCAGAGAGCTTTCTACACGTTTATTCTGTCTTTGGTTGTTGGGAAATGACTGCCGGCAGACAGGCTATCATAACCTTATCTTCTGAATCTTAGGGCATTTTAGAAGAGTCCATGCCCGCATCTTTCTTTAATGATACCCCGTATACTACAGAATAGAAAGCGCAAATCTATAGCGGGATACTCGTCCGACTGCTACCTTGGCAGCCTGGATTAAGGTAATTTAGCTTTGCTAATTACGCAGCGAGTGCATAGTTGTTATTGCCATTTATAAGGCTGAAAGTTGAGATTAAGGAGCCATACTAACAACGCTCCACGTGCTTACTTTTTGATTAATCTGATGTCAAATCCAATACATCCCCTTTTAAAATTTGTCTAAATTTGCAATTTAACAAGGTTACAATAAACGCTGCGCCTCGGCATAGTCAAAATAAATTTTGCCTCTGCGCTCGGCTGCAAAGTTAATAACTTTCCTCAAATAAATTCATTTCAAAATCAACTTTGGTTATATTAGATTATTGCTATACCTTTACAAACAAAAACGCAAAATGCAATCTGCTATCTTCCCCGGTTCTTTTGATCCGTTTACAGTTGGGCACTTTGACGTGCTCATATCCGCACTCAATCTTTTTGACAAGATTGTAATTGCAGTTGGTTCCAACAGCTCCAAGAAAGGTTTTTTCCCTCCGGCAACAAGAGTACAGATAATAAAAGAAGCAACAAGAGAGTTGAAAAATGTAGAGGTTGTCTGTTATGAAGACCTAACCATAGATTTATGTAAAGCCCTTGGTATTAATTTTATAATCAGAGGATTACGTACCACTACAGACTTTGAGTTAGAGAGCGTAATAGCACAGGCAAACAAAAAGATGGCTCCGGGTGTAAACACAATATTCATTCCGGCATGTCAGGAATACTCCTTCATATCATCTACCGTTGTAAGAGATGTCCTTATTCATGGTGGAGATGCCGGAATGTTTATACCAAAAGGGGTTGATATAAAAAAACATCTTTCTGCAGCAAGTTCTGATAAATTATAAATCATTGGATATGAGGCATCTCCTGTTTATTGTGTTATTTTTTGCAACAGCTTTTACCGTTAGTGCAAAGCCGTTGTGTCACCAATCTGCAAATCCACCGGTAAAATACCTCTCCAATACAATCATTGCAAAAGATACAGTTGCTTTAAACAGCATTCTTCCACAGGCCGATTCCTCCTTTAAGGCAGATGCGGAGCTCCTTTTCAAGCTCATAGAACGCAACCCTACAGACACCTTAATCAACTTAATATCCAAAATAATAGATGGCCTTGCCACTCCCGATAATCTTTTTATGGCACGTGCCGCCTACAACTATTTTATAAATCCAAGCTACATGGGGCAGGAGAGAGTTGGGGTAGCAATTGCAGAGCGGTATCTGCTTGGGAAGTTTAATAATACCATTCCCGATGAGGAAAAATACAGCATCAGCAGCTACATAAAACTAATAAAACCCTCTTTAGTGGGGAATAAAATGCCGGAGTTGCATCTATATGACATTAAAGGGAAGCCGTTAGATGTAGAAAAAATAAAAGGGTTTAAAATACTCTATTTTTATACCCCTACATGCAGCTCATGCACAGTAGAGACACCAAGACTTGTAGAGTTTCTAAAGAACTACAAAGGGGTTAAAATTAACCTTATAGCTGTAATTTCTGAGGTTCCGGAAGAGGATATAAAAAAGAGCGTACAAGAATGGAGAGACTACACAGACCAATGGTTTGCAATTAAGAACACGGCAGTAGAGATATATAATCTTTGGGATCCCCTGCTAAGCAGCAGCTTTCCACTCAATTACGGAGTAATCTCCACCCCTCAGCTCTTTCTCATAGACAGAAAGAACACCATATTGGGCAGAGCCTTAAAGACTCCACAGCTTAAAGAGCTTACAGAATTTACTGTTTTAGAGCTTTTTAGAACATACGGCTTACTTAATCTCTTTTTAAATGGGAATTTAAATAGGGATAAACAGAAAGCAACCCTTACATACAGCCAAGGTAAAAAATCTATAGACAATTTTGTAGAATTATCTCTAAGCAAGCCGGAAGATCCCTCTTTGCATTACAAACCTCGGGAATTTGTTACAGATATTCTTTTGGCCATGATAGATTATCTTGGAGAGGATTATTCCTTGGTAGAGGAAAAGCCTGTAAATATATCTCAAAGAGACAGATTAAGACTTATAAAATATATTCAGAAGAGCTATTCTTCATATCTCCAAAGATAAATTGGAGAGAATCTTTAATTTTTTTCTCTCAAAAAATAATATACCGTAAATTTGCACCGTTTAGGTTTATAAGTAATAACAAAGATGTTAAACGGTATCTACAAAGAATTCTATAACCGTGTAAATAAGGTTATCCCCAACGGAAGACTATTCCACGACTCACTAAGCAGATTGGCCTTTGGAACAGATGCATCATTCTACAGACTTGTCCCAAAACTTGTTATAAGAGCATCTTCGAGAGAAGAGATAAAGCTGATAATGCAAACGGCGCACGAGCTGCAAGTGCCTGTTACATACAGAGCTGCAGGTACATCTCTATCGGGACAGGCTTTGTCTGATTCTGTATTGGTAATAGCATCTCATGGATTTACAGATTACAGAATCATTGACGATGCCCGTAAAATAGAGCTTGAACCCGGCATACGTGGCGGCAGGGCAAACCAATATCTCTCTAAATACAGAAGAAAGATTGGTCCAGATCCGGCATCTATAGATTCTGCCATGATTGGTGGCATAGCAGCAAACAATGCCAGCGGAATGTGTTGCGGCACAAGCCAGAACTCATACAAGACAGTTGCAGATTTAAAACTCATCTTTGCAGACGGAACAGAGCTTGACACCGCAGACGCCAATAGCTGCAGAGAGTTTGAAGAGTCTCATAAAATACTTATAGACAAACTGTTGGAACTTAAAATCAAAATAGATGAAAATACAGAGCTGAAAGAGAGGATAAAGAAGAAATACAAGATAAAGAATACTACAGGTTACAGTCTTAACGCATTTGTAGATTATGCCAATCCTATAGACATTCTAAAGCACCTTATAATCGGTTCGGAGGGTACACTTGCCTTTATAAGTTCCATAACATATAATACAGTAGAGGATTACAAAGACAAGTCTTTGGCCTTAATCATCTATCCCAATATAAATGAGGCGTGCAGAGCCGTACAGGTTTTAAAACAGCAGCCGGTTTCGGCCGTTGAACTTATAGATAGGGCAGGGGTGAGGTCTGTAGAGAATACCCCCGGCATTCCTCAGTATCTGAGAACAATATCATTGGGAGCTACAGCACTTCTTGTAGAGACAAGAGCGGCAGATTCTGCCCAATTGCAGAAACAGGTAGAGCAGATAAAGGAATCAATCAAAGATTTTAAGCCTGAATTGCCTTTCAATTTTACCACAGATGCTAAGGAGCAGGCTATACTTTGGAAGATAAGAAAAGAGACCCTGCCAACCGTGGCAGGAATGAGAAAATCCGGTACAACAGCAATAATAGAGGATATATGCTTCCCTATAGAGAAATTAGCGGAGGCGGTTACGGATCTTAGAGAGATTTTTGACAGGAACGGATATTCAGATGCTGTAATCTTTGGGCATGCCCTTGAAGGGAATCTGCACTTTATGTTCAATCAGGATTTTCAGAAAGCCTCTGAGGTGGTGAGATACAGCAAATTTATGGATGACATTGCCAATATGGTTGTTGACAAATATGACGGTTCGTTAAAGGCAGAGCATGGAACAGGACGTAATATGGCGCCATTTGTAGAGAAGGAGTGGGGAGAGCAGGCATATCGGCTCATGAATGAGATTAAAGAGATTTTTGACCCTCATCATATACTTAATCCGGGCGTAATCATAAATAAAGACAAGGAGGCGCATATAAAGAATCTGAAGCCGTGCCCTGCTGTAAAAGAGATAGTAAACAAATGTATGGAGTGCGGTTTTTGTGAGGGCGCATGTGTTGCAGAGGGGCTTACACTCTCTCCAAGACAACGTGTGGCTGCGTTCAGGGAGATGGAGAGGCTCAGACAGACGGGAGAGGCGCCTCATATAGCCGCAGAGATGCAGAAGCAATACAGATACTGGGGAGACGAGACATGTGCTACAGACAGCCTTTGTGCAATGAAATGTCCTGTTAAGGTTGATACAGGCAAACTGATAAAGGAGTTGCGGCATGAGTCTCACTCACAGAGGGCAGAGAGGAACGCCTTAAAGATTGCAAACAACATGGATAAGGTAACGGCAGCAATGAGAGCCGGCCTTAACATAGTGTATGCAGGAAGAATTCTCTTTGGAAAGAAATTTTTTGGAGCAATGGCAGCTGCTGTAAGAACGGCCTCCCTAAAGACCGTTCCAATGTGGAATGAATACTTTCCCAAGGGGGCAAAAAAGATAAAATTTGATGATGCTGCATACAGAAATGCTTTAAACAGCTCAAATGAAAGGAAGGTTGTCTATTTTCCATCATGTATAACAAGAAGCATGGGGGTTACAAAAGCCTACTCCTCTGAACCTGAAATTACTGCAATGACAGAGAAGTTGCTTAAAAAGGCCGGATATGAGGTTATATATCCCAAAGAGCTTAATACCCTTTGTTGCGGTATGGCATTCTCAAGCAAAGGCTATACAGATGCAGGAAAAGCGGCATCAGACAGATTGGAACATGCACTTGCCGAGGCATCGTGCAATGGTAAATATCCTATTCTCTGCGATATGAGTCCATGTCTGTACACGATGCATGTAAATATGGATGAGAGGCTTAAGTTGTATGAACCTGCACAGTTCCTTATGGAATATGTGGTCCCTAATCTTAAAATAACAAAAACAGATAGAAAGATTGCCGTATTTGCTGTCTGCTCCGCAAAAAAACTTGGGGTAGACAATATGCTTTACGATTTAGCCAAACTTTGCTCAAACAATGTAGTTGTTATTGAGAGCAATTGCTGCGGTTTTGCAGGAGACAGGGGCTTTACATACCCTCAACTTAATACACATGGATTACGGCATCTGAAGGAGCAGGTTACAGGTTGTGCAGATGGGTATGCCACCAGCAGAACTTGTGAGATAGGATTGTCTAAGAACAGTGGGGTTACATTTAAGTCTATTCTGTATCTGTTAGATGAGGTCTCCCGGAAAGCAGATAAATAAACCTATACAGTTTCTAACCAATTGATAGGCTCAATACCGTGGGAGCAGAGATAATCGTTGCATTTGGAAAAATGTCTGCATCCGAAAAATGCCCCACGGGCCAAAGGTGATGGATGGGCAGCCTCTAACACAAGATGCCTGGAGGTGTCTATCAACTCCTTTTTAGCCCTTGCAAAGTTGCCCCAGAGCATAAAAACTATATGCTCTCTTCTATCAGACAGCTGCCTGATAACGGCATCTGTAAATATCTCCCACCCAATTTTGCTGTGAGAGGTGGCAAGGCCGGCCTGAACCGTAAGCGAGGCGTTGAGCAAAAAAACACCCTGTTTGGCCCAGCCTGTAAGGTTCCCATCTCTGTTGCCGGGAAAATCGGGAGAATTAAGATCTGTAGAGATCTCCTTGTATATATTTATAAGAGAGGGGGGTGTCTTTATGCCGTGTGGTACAGAAAAGGATAATCCGTGCGCCTGTCCGGGCCCGTGATAAGGGTCCTGCCCCAATATAACCGCTTTTACCTCATTGAACGGGGTAAGCTCAAATGCGTTGAAAATCTCAGAGCCTTTTGGGTAGATTATCTTTTTGTCTGCCTTCTCTTTATGCAAAAAGTTTGACAAAGACCTAAAATAATCTTTGTCAAACTCCTCATTCAAGACCTCTTTCCATTGTAGATTAATCTTTACATCCATACTGCATAATCTGTTTCATCTAACGAGCTAATTAAAAATATATGCAAGCACCTCATCTGCGGTCTTTACATACTTGAATGTAAGATCCTTTACATAGATTGGCTTAATGTCGTTTATATCCTTTTCATTATCCTGTGAGAGAATGATAGTTGTTACACCTGCCCTTTTTGCTGCAAGAATCTTCTCCTTTATCCCTCCAACAGGAAGTACTTTACCCCTCAGTGTCATCTCGCCGGTCATTGCTATTGAGGATTTTACCCTTTTTCCTGTAAGGGCAGATGCCATTGCACTTACCATTGTAATGCCGGCAGATGGGCCATCCTTAGGTATTGCCCCCTCCGGAACATGTATATGCAGATCTTTGCCGGTTATATCCTCCGGTTTAAGTCCCAAAAGGGCAGAGTGAGATTTAATATACTGATATGCAATTGTTACCGACTCTTTCATCACATCTCCCAAATTTCCTGTAGATGACAGGTTCCCCTTGCCGTTCTCTGTTATACTGCACTCAACAAAGAGTATTTCTCCCCCCATCTCTGTCCATGCAAGACCTGTAACAACCCCCGGTGCCTCGTTCCCTTTTTGCATGTCGTGAAAATTGGTAGGCAGCCCAAGTATCCCCTTAATATCATTTGCACCAAGAACTGCCGGTGATTCCTCCTCCATAGCAATCTTTTTGGCAACGTTTCTTGCAATCTTGGCTATCTGCTTGTCGAGACCACGTACACCGCTCTCTCTTGTATATTCATCTATGATAGTCTCAATTGCAGCCTTGTTCAGTTTGAAATTGCTGTTGCTCAGGCCATGTGCCTCTCTCTGTTTTGGGACAAGATAGTCTTTGGCTATATAATATTTCTCCTCGGCCAAATAACCCGAAACAGCTATCATCTCCATCCTGTCTTTTAATGCAGGTTGTATGGTTCCTGTATTGTTTGCGGTTGTTATGAACAGCACCTTGGATAGGTCATAGTCCTCATCGAGGTAATTGTCGTGGAACGCTGTATTCTGTTCAGGATCCAATACCTCTAACAGCGCAGATGACGGGTCTCCTTTATAATCGGTACTCACCTTGTCTATTTCATCCAAGACTATTACAGGGTTAGATGTGCCGGCTCTTTTAATGGCATGCATTATCCTACCCTCCATTGCCCCAATATATGTTCTGCGGTGACCTCTTATCTCAGCCTCGTCATGCAGACCTCCAAGGGAGATTCTTTCATATCTTCTCCCCAATGCTTTTGCAATGGATTTGCCCAATGAGGTCTTTCCAACCCCCGGAGGGCCGTAAAGACAGAGTATAGGAGATTTTATATCCCCTTTTAGCTTTAGAACAGCAAGATACTCTATAATCCTCTCCTTTACAGTCTCCAATCCGTAATGATCTTTATCCAATACTTTTTGAGCATGTTTAAGATTCAGATTATCTGTAGAGTATTCGTTCCAAGGCAACTCAACAAAGAATTCAAGATAGTTGAGCTGCACATTGTAGTCGGGAGAGTTGGTATTGGCCCTTTCCAATTTTGCCAGCTCCTTTTCAAAGACGGCAGCGGTCTCTTTGCTCCATTTCTTCCCCTCGGCTTTCTTTCTAAGCTCATTCACCTCATCGGCATTGCTGTTCATACCCAACTCCTCCTGAATGGTCTTCAACTGGTTGTTAAGGTAATACTCACGCTGTTGCTGGTCCATCTCAGATTTAACCTTCTGCTGTATGTCATCCTTTATCTTTATAAGTTCTATCTGTTTGTTGAGAATTTCGAGCAGTTTAAAGGCTCTCTGCTTTATACTGCTTTCCTCCAAAAGAACCATCTTGTCTACAGGATTTTCAAGTTCCAGTCCCGATGCAATAAAGTTTGTAAGAAACTCCAACCCCTCTATATTCTTTATGGCAAAGGCCGCCTCCTGAGGCAGATGTGGAGAGAGTTTAAGAATATACAGAGCGCTGTCCTTTATGGAATCGGCCAGTACATCAAGGTCGTTGTCATCCTTGTTGGGTATAATATCGGGAATATTCTTTATTGTACCAATAAGGTATGGCTCATTGGAGATTATCTCTTGCAGGGCAAATCTTCTGATTCCCTGCAATATGGCCGTAATGGTTCCGTCCGGCATCTCAATGAGTTTAAGGATTGTGGCAGATGTCCCTATATCATATAGGTCTTTCCTTGCAGGATCCTCAATTTCATTCATCTTCTGGGTTACTGTTCCAATGAGCTTTGTAGACTTGTACATTGCCTTAACTAATTTCTTGGATTTCTCCCTCCCGATGGTTATTGGCAATACTGTTCCCGGAAACAGTACCGCATCCCTTAGGGCAAGGATGGGCAATGTTTCCGGTATCTCAATCTCATTAAGGTTTGATTTCCCCTCTATATTCATTACCGGAACTATATTAATCTCTCTGCTATCTGCTTTATTGAGCTTAAATTCAAAATCTTTCATTCTTTTACTCCTCTTTTTAGAAGTGATTATACTGTCATATTCTAAAGGTAAAACTTGGTTTACATAAAATGACCTATGCCATTTTGTCATAACACGCACTGCAAAATAAACAAAAAGGCATTATAAAGCCATTTATAAGTAGCGGTGTTTATAAGTCAATCTTTATGCCATCATAGAAAATATGTTAGGAAATGCATTTTATGTCAGTCTTTTTACAGTTTTTTGTTAAAATAACGGAGCCTTTATGCCAAATATAAAGCTCTTGTAGCCGGTCTTGTTTATTACATAACCGCAGTTAAGGATAATATCATAGTAGGTAAGCAGATCTATACCTGCGCCTATACCGCATAAAAATGAGTTGGAGTAGCTGTTGTCATGTTTGTTATAATCATTATAGGCATAGCCTGTCTCAAGCAGCAGTTTTCCGTACATTGTAAAATGTATATGAGAAAACTTGCTAAGTCTGCTAAACCATCCAAGATAAAAATCGGTCTTTGGTAATATAAGGTATCTTATAGAGCTGTTATGTGTTATAAAACTTTGCCCGTCTATTACAAAAAGGTCGTATGTAGTCATTGCTATCCTGCTGTCACCTATTGCCTTGTCATATATCCAGGCATTGTCTGTCTTTACAGATAATCCCCCCTTAAAATCTGAGCTATAATACCATCTGCCACCCAACGGATGAAAAAACTGCAGATTAGCAGTTATCTGTCCATATTTGAAACGGTCGCTTACAGAGATATCTGCCCTTCCCTCCACTTTGGCATAAAACCCGTCGGTGGGATATGTACAGTAGTCTCTCTGGTCATATTCATACGAGTATGTAAACTTCAGCCTGTCCATTTTTGTTGCGTCAGAGCCCCAATAGTCCATGTTTACAATCAGTATGGTATCATTTATTATATTATGACTGAACTCAACCCCTAACGTATGTCTTTTCCTTACGTTGTGCCTGTAGGTATAGGTTGCACCTATCCTCCGGTTTTTCTCCATATAGTTGTTAGACTTGAATGAGACAGGCTTGTTCTTTTCTGTATAACACTCGGCAGACTTTGTTTTTAGAAGGCCAAGCGTAAATCCAATAAAATGCCTTCTGTATCTGTCTATTGCAATGTTTGTATAGGAGAAATTTATTCCACGTTTAAAACCTGTTTTTCCCGATAAAGTAACATTGTGTCCTAACCCTAAAAAGTTTTGGGTTGCAAGACCATAGCCAATGGTGATTCTGTTCATGTCAAATTTATTGACCCATGAACTCATGTTCCTGTCCTCAAATACTATATCTAAATGAGGCCAATAATACCACCTCTCTGTTACGGTTATGTTAAGACAGACAGCCTCCGCTCCATTGCTTAAATC
>CAVIKQ010000037.1:0-12944 GCA_963643305.1 Eggerthellaceae bacterium | reverse complement strand
GCTTTAATAGCTTTTAAAGGTTTTATAACAGCAATATTATCTTTAAAATCATCACCTCTTTCAAAATCGGTTCCATTGTATGAATACTCAATATGCCCCTCTGTAAGTCCATACACCGTTATGTTTGGAATACCAACCTCAACAGTTATTTTTGAACACTCAACAGGCTCTGTAAAGCTATATAAAACCCAATCCCCACTCTCTATATTCCTTTTGCTTCTCGAATATGTATTAAAGTTATAATCCTCTGCATTAGACAGAGGAAATTTTGGGTTAGCCTCATAACTTGCAGTAACTTGTACCTCTGGTTTGAGATACTCTGTTGTAAGGTTTGATGCCTTTACCGTAACGCTCTTTAGAATATCTTTATAGAAGGACGCAAATCTAAAGTCCTGCGGACAATATGTTACAATATCACCTGTATAAATGGGAGAATTACAGGTTGGTTCACTACCATCAGCTGTATATCTTACTACCATCCAATCGTATGGCAACTCAACCTTTAGTGTATGGTTTTTATAGATAACATCGGGATAAGGAACCCTAAAAGCTATCCCCATATTAAACATCCTTTCGTAATGTTTATTAGATAATCTGCTATCAAAATCCTCCCATTTTCTCAAAGACTGATTAGTCCATCCAATCTCTGCCAATGCTGCATTTCTTGGCCATGTCTGATACTCAAGAAACCTTGCAGGTCTGTTTAACAGCTCACACCACAAACCGCTTTGCGGGCCAAGAATATATTTCTCCTCATCTTTGGTAACACCAAGAGTTCCAATAGGGTCAAAACTGTAAGCCTTTTTTAGACTTGTAATAGAAGCCCAGTTATGCCCCCTCTCTATAGGGGTATACTTCATGTCGAAATATAGATATTGACATACCTGAGTAACAACATAAATCCCCTTTTGGGCAGCCTCTTTACCCTTTTTGGCGCTGTTCCATGCGTATGCAACAGAGTTGTTAGGAAGATTGTCAACGGCAACTATTTCATCCCATCCGGCCATATGCTTTCTATATTTTTTTATAATTGCCCCAACCCTCTCCATAAAATAGTTCTGCAATTCAGGTTCTGATTTTATCCCTTTCTCCTTCATTAAAGCCCTGCAATGAGGACATTCTTTCCATATATTAAAGTTAACCTCATCTCCCCCTATATGTATTGTCTTGCCTGGAAACAGTGCGGCAATCTCCTTTATTATGTCATCTATCATCTTAAAATTGCTTTTTTCGGCCTTGCCAACACACCAGGCATTAAAAGCCTCTCCATTAACACTCTCTGAGTAATTTGCTATATCACATCTTGCCTGAGGATATGTGGCAACTATAGATTTGCTATGTCCCGGCATATCTATTTCCGGTATAATCTCAATATTCCTGTCTGCCGCATATTTGATAATATCCTTAATCTCCGCTTGGGTATAATAGCCTCCATATCTCTTGTTACCGGAACCGTATGCAGGAGGAAGCACTTCACCGGGGCCTCGCCATGCCCCTTTTTGAGTAAGTAGTGGATATTTTTTTATCTCTATCCTCCAGCGGTTATCATCTATCAGATGCCAGTGAAATCTGTTTATCTTATGATAGGCAAGCCAATCCAATACCTTGCAGATAACCTCCGTATCAAAGAAAGTTCTTGATACATCGAGCATAAATCCTCTATAGTGAAACCTTGGAGAGTCAACTATTTCAACTGCGGGGACCTTCCACTCCTCCCAGCCTGTTGCATTCCCGTAAACCGTAGGTGGCAGGAGTTGCAATAGGG
This sequence comes from Eggerthellaceae bacterium, assembly GCA_963643305.1. Lineage (GTDB taxonomy): Bacteria > Bacteroidota > Bacteroidia > Bacteroidales > UBA932 > Egerieousia. The sequence goes on along the minus strand of CAVIKQ010000037.1, from coordinate 11,179 downwards.
TCTGTATAGCATAAAACTCACCTGCTGCAGATGAAGATTTCACCTCTATTCCATTAGGGGATACGGTAAGTTCATAGCCTTCGTTAGGAATGTTGTAATCTTTTGAATTATAGAATACTATTGCATTATTACCGTTGGTTTTATGTTTAAGAGGTATTGGGAATTTTGTGGCAGACCTTAAAATACCGGCAAGATATTCTCCGTTAAATCTGTCAGAACAGACTATATGGGTTTTTTCGTCCAAAGAAAAATATCCGTCGTTCTGCTTTATACTGTTAGGAAGAGGAACAAGATTAAGGTTATTTTGTCCCGATACATTGCTGCACAGTGCTGTAAATACAACAGTGCAACACAATAGCATTCTCGTTATTGTCATATATCTATATTGTTTCTTTAAGGTGCAAATATAATTTAAAAACATGAACTCTATCAATTAGCAACAATAGTTGGTAAATTCATAAAAAGTAACTAAAATTGTAGAAATTTTCTGTAGAAACTAGTTTCAAAAATTAATAAATAATGGCCGAAAAATTAATATCAAAAATTCCTGAAGGAGCTTTGGCTGATAAATGGACAAATCACAAGGCTCATATTCGCGTAGTTAGTCCGGCTAATAAGCGTAAATTAGACATTATAGTTATAGGAACGGGATTGGGAGGAGCTTCTGCAGCTGCTTCACTCGGAGAACTTGGCTATAATGTTAAAGTATTTTGTATCAGTGACTCACCAAGACGTGCGCACTCTATTGCCGCACAGGGTGGTATAAACGCTGCAAAGAATTATCAGAATGACAACGATTCTACCTACCGTTTGTTTTATGATACAATCAAAGGTGGAGACTACCGTTCAAGAGAGGCAAATGTGTACAGACTTGCAGAGGTGAGCAACAATATCATTGACCAGTGTGTTGCCCAGGGTGTCCCTTTTGCCAGAGATTATGGCGGATTATTAGATAACAGATCATTCGGAGGAGCACAGGTAAGCCGTACTTTCTACGCCCGTGGTCAAACCGGACAGCAGCTGCTTTTGGGTGCATACGCCGCATTGAACAGAGCAGTGTCAAAAGGACAGGTAAAATCTTACCCAAGACATGAAATGCTTGATGTTGTTATCATAGACGGTGAAGCTAAAGGTATTATAGCCAGAAACATAGTAACAGGAGAGATAGAGAGGTTTGGCGCACATGCAGTGGTTATTGCATCGGGAGGTTACGGAAACGTATTCTTCCTTTCGACCAATGCAATGAACAGTAACGGCTCTGCTGCATGGCAATGTTACAAGAAGGGTGCTTTCTTTGCAAACCCATGTTTTGCGCAGATTCACCCAACATGTATTCCGGTTCACGGCGACCAGCAGTCTAAGCTTACACTTATGTCTGAGTCGTTGAGAAACGATGGTAGAATATGGGTACCAAAGAGGAAGGAGGATGTGGAGAGATTACGTAAGAAACAGGTTAAGGCATCGCAGATTCCTGAGGAGGATAGAGATTACTACTTGGAGAGAAGATACCCTGCGTTTGGTAACCTTGTACCAAGAGATGTTGCATCACGTGCTGCAAAAGAGAGATGTGATGCAGGGTTTGGTGTAAATGAGACAGGATTGGCTGTATTCTTGGATTTTAAATCTGCAATAGAGCGTCTTGGAAAAGATGTGATTACTGCACGTTATGGCAACCTTTTCCAGATGTACGAGAAGATTACAGATGTTAACCCATACGAGGAGCCTATGATGATATATCCTGCTATCCACTACACAATGGGTGGTCTTTGGGTAGATTACAACCTTATGACAACAGTTCCCGGTCTGTATGCAATTGGAGAGGCAAACTTCTCGGATCATGGCGGAAACAGACTTGGTGCCTCTGCACTTATGCAGGGACTTGCAGACGGTTATTTCATCCTTCCATACACAATTGGAGATTATCTGTCTCACAAGATACAGGCTCCTAAGGTTGATACCAACGCCCCTGAGTTTGTTGAGGCAGAGAAAGCTGTTAAAGAAAAGATTGCAAAACTTCTTTCTATCAAAGGAAAGAAATCTGTTGATACCCTTCACAGGGAACTTGGTCATATCATGTGGGAATATGTTGGTATGGCGCGTTGCGAGGAGGGCTTGAAGACTGCTATAGAGAAGATAAAAGCTCTTAGACAGGAGTTCTGGAGCAATGTGTATGTAGCAGGAACAAACGAGCAGTTCAATCAGGAGTTGGAGAAGGCTCTAAGATTGGCAGATTTCCTTGAGATAGGTGAACTTATGGCTATCGATGCATTAGACAGAAACGAGTCTTGCGGAGGTCACTTTAGAGTAGAGATGCAGACTCCGGATGGAGAAACCAAACGTGACGACGAAAACTATATGTATGTTGCGGCATGGGAGTATCAGGGACCGGACAAACAGCCTGTACTGCATAAAGAACCGCTTAAATATGAATATATTGAGATAGCAACAAGAAACTATAAAGACTAGAAAGGAGAAGAGATATGGATTTAACATTAAAAGTTTGGCGTCAGAAAAACGCAAAAGAAAAAGGTCATTTTGAGACATATCAGGTAAAAAATATATCTCCCGACAGTTCTTTTTTGGAGATGATGGATATTCTCAATGAACAGCTTATATCACAACAGATAGACCCTGTTGCAATAAATAAAGGCTGTAAATCTGAAAGCGGCCCTGTAAGTTTTGATCACGATTGTAGAGAGGGTATTTGCGGAGCCTGCTCACTATACATTAACGGTCATGCTCATGGACCTGACAGCGAAATTACAACATGTCAGCTTCACATGCGTAAATTTAAGGATGGAGATACCATTACAATTGAACCATGGAGAAGTGCGGCTTTCCCTGTAATAAAAGACCTTGTTGTAGATAGAAGCGCCTTTGACAAGATTCTTCAGGCAGGTGGTTTCATCTCTGTCAACACCGGAGGAGTTCCGGATGCAAACGCAATTCCTATTCAGAAGAAGAAGGCAGATGAAAGTATGGATGCTGCTGCTTGTGTAGGCTGCGGAGCATGTGTGGCAACCTGTAAGAACGGTTCTGCAATGCTGTTTGTATCTGCAAGGGTAAGTTCGCTTGCTTTGCTTCCACAGGGTAAGGTAGAGGCTGTTAGAAGGGCAAAGAATATGGTTGCAAAGATGGATGAACTTGGTTTTGGTGCATGTACAAATACACGCGCTTGCGAGATGGAGTGTCCTAAAGCTATTTCGGTTACTCATATTGCAAGGCTTAACCGCGAGTTCTTATGTGCTAAATTAAAAGACTAAGGATATGTCTTAATATGTTAAAGGGCGGTGTGCTTATTACTCACCGCCTTTTTAATAAGCATTAAGAGGTAAGTTTTATGGAATTTTACGCAATTTCCCAAGATATTCCGGTTCATATATCGGATACCCAAAAGGGTGATATTACGCTTGTACTACTGCATGGATACCTCGAAACTCTTTATATTTTCAGCGAGTTTGAAGAGAGGCTTTCTCCATACGTAAGGGTAATCTCATTAGATCTTCCGGGCCATGGATTAACAGGCACAAAAGAGGTTAATACAATGGAATTTATGGCAGATGTGGTTGCAGGGGTGTTGGATAAATGCAATGTAGATGCCGCCTTCATTGCAGGGCACTCTATGGGGGGATATGTTGCGCAGGAGTTTGTAAAGAAATATCCGAACCGTTCAAAGGGTCTGATTCTGTTAAATTCTACCCCTTTTGCAGATGATACCCAGAAATTACATGACAGGGAGCGCGAAATAGAGCTGATTAAAAAGGAGAAACTTACTGCAATAGCCCAATTGGGTATTCCAAAGATGTATGCTCCTCAGAATTTGCGCAGATTTGATGACAAGATAGAGGAGACGGTTGAGAATGTGGATGCACATGACCCTGCCGGTATTATAGCATCAATCAAGGGGTTGGTTGCAAGGGCAGATAATACGGCCTTTATAAAGAGCCTCAATACAGGGTTAATGATTTTTGGGGATGCAGACTCGTTTATCGGGAAGGAGAATTATGAAAAGATAATCTCCTTTAACCCAAAGATAACCTCTCTCTTATTGCCAAATACAGGGCATAATTGCTTTATTGAGGAGGAGGATAAAACAACCTCCCTTGTATTGGATTTTATAAAAGCAGCGCGTTAGCAACCCTTTTTACCATAGAAAATTATCAAAAGGATAGCGTCCTGCATGAATCTCCGCTACCATTTTATACAGGTCGTTACGGAGCTTGTCTATATGCAGCTTCTGTTTTGCGGATATGAAAATTGCCGGCGAGTTCTCTTTGTACATCCATGAATTTTTAAGCTCTTGGAGACTTATGTTCTCCTGTTTTTTAGGCCCTATATCAAACTCGTCTGCCTCAACATACTTGTAGGCATCTATCTTATTGAAAATCATAAATACGGGCTTGTTCCCGGCTCCAATATCCTGTAATGTCTGCTTTACCACACGTATATGGTCCTCAAAATTGGGGTGTGAAATATCTACAACGTGCATAAGTATATCTGCTTCCCTTACCTCATCTAACGTGCTTTTAAAAGACTCTACCAATTGGGTGGGCAACTTTCTTATAAAACCAACAGTGTCGCTCAAAAGAAAAGGGACATTCTCTATAACTACCTTTCGTACAGTGGTATCCAATGTTGCAAACAACTTGTTCTCTGCAAACACATCGCTCTTTGCAAGAAGATTCATAAGGGTGCTTTTACCAACGTTGGTGTATCCCACAAGGGAAATTCTTACCATATTGCCCCTGTTGCCTCGTTGTGAGGCCATCTGTTTGTCTATCTTTTTAAGCTGCTCTTTAAGTCTGCTTATCTTGTCTAAGATGATACGCCGGTCTGTTTCTATCTGGCTTTCACCGGGACCTCTCATTCCAATACCTCCCCGTTGTCTCTCCAAGTGTGTCCACAACCTTGTAAGTCTTGGTAGAAGATATTGATATTGAGCAAGTTCAACCTGTGTTTTTGCGTATGCGGTTTTGGCTCTTTGTGCAAAGATATCCAATATAAGGTTGGTTCTGTCCAATATCCTGCATTCAAGCTCCCTCTCTATGTTTCTTAGCTGTGATGGGGTTAATTCATCATCAAAAATTACCAGTCCAATCTCATTCTCTGTTATGTATATCTTTATCTCCTCTAATTTTCCTGCTCCAACATAGGTCTTTGAATTAGGCCTTTCCATGTTCTGTATAAAGCGTTTCTCCCCCTCTACTCCTGCAGTCTCTGCAAGGAATTGCAGTTCATCTAAATACTCGTTAACCTCATCTAATGTATTATTAACAGCACATACACTTACAAATACGCATTTTTCCATCTTTTCCGCTCGTTTTATAAACAAATACACAAAAGTAAAAACTATCTTTGTATATATATTCAAATATTACGTTTATGAATCATTTTTATTTAAAACCAGCTGCATATCTCTCTGTTTTCCTGTCCTGCTATGCAGTTGTCTCCTCTTGTAATACCCTTTCTGCACAGAACAGAGTTAGAGATTATAATGTGGAGTTGGGTATTTTCCAGCCTGGCAAGTACAATGCAATCACAGATGTGCCCGGCGTTAAGGTGGGGCATTTTACTCTCAATGAGGGGAATGACAAGCGCACCGGTGTTACCGCCATTATTCCTCACGGAGGCAATATTTTCAAAAAAAAGGTACCTGCTGCCATATATATCGGGAACGGTTTTGGAAAGCTGGCAGGTTATACTCAGGTAAAGGAGTTGGGTAATATAGAAACCCCAATAGTGTTAACAAACACCTTAAATGTGGCAGCCGGATTGGATGCCCTCATTACCTACACTTTAAACCAGCCTGGGAATGAGAATGTAAGATCTGTAAATGCCGTTGTAGGTGAGACAAACGATGGGGGGCTGAATGATATACGTTCGAGATTCATTAAACCTGAGATGGTTTTACAAGCCTTGGAAGGTGCTAAAAGCGGCCCTGTTGAGGAGGGTAACGTGGGGGCCGGTACAGGTACCCAGATTTTTGGTTTTAAGGGGGGTATAGGAACCTCTTCCCGCGTTTTGCCAAAATCACTTGGCGGCTATACGGTTGGAGTAATAGTTCAGTCAAATTATGGGGGAGTATTACAGATTGGCGGCATTCCTGTAGGGGAGATGCTTGGCACATATTCCTTTAAGTCTGCATTGGAAAAGGCAGACGGCTCCTGTATGATGGTTGTAATAACAGATGCTCCTGTTGATGCAAGGAATCTTGAAAGGATTGCCAAAAGAGCCATGTTAGGGCTTGCCAGAACCGGAGGCATTGCATCTAATGGCAGCGGGGATTATGTAATAGCGCTCTCTGTAAACGAGCATAATCTGATAGATGAGAATACCAAAACATATAATCCTGTCTTGTTGCATAATGATGATATGTCTGCCCTCTTCTTGGCTACTATAGAGGCAACGGCAGAGGCGTTGTGGAACTCCATGTTTGCAGCTGAGGATGCTGTGGGATACAATGGACGGCCGGTTAAAGCTCTGCCAAAAGCAAAGATGAAAGAGATTTTCGGCCTAAAGAAATAGGGGTTGCATAACAGGAAATTACCTTTTTAGACAACTTCTTATAAAGGGGATATTAATTGAAGAGCGGGTGACTAAAAAGAGTCACCCGCTCAACTATTTTGCGAATAGAAATTTTTATACTATCTCAACTGGAATGTTACAGGGAAGTTGTATTTTACCTTTACAGCTTGACCTCTCTGTCTACCGGGTTCCCATTTTGGAGAGCTTGAAACAACTCTTACAGCCTCCTTATCGAGTGATGAATCTACACCTCTCAATACTTTAACATTGGTAACGCTACCATCTTTTCCTATCTCAAACTGTAGAGTTACACGTCCCTGAACGCCATTCTCTTTAGCTATCTCAGGATAAACGATATTATCGTAAACCCATTTGGTGAATGCGTTGGCATCTTTGCCCTGGAACGTAGGTTTATCCTCTACAATTGCAAATGGGATAACATCCTCCACAACAGAATCCTCAACTATCTCTGCTGCCTGAACGTACTCTTTAATTTCTACACCCTGATTCTTGTCATCCTCATTGATAATAATTTTAGTATCAACCTTAATGTCATCATCAACAATGTCAATAATATCAGACATAGCCGGTTCTGCAACACTTGTCTCAGGAGGAGGCGGAGGTGTATCGTTAGTAATAGGAATTATCTCTTCCTCAATTGCTTGCTGTTGGTCTGCTTCAAGTGTAGAGACTGCTTTTTCACTTGAGCTCCAATTAAATGCGAGCAGTGTAAATGCCAAAGCAGCTATCAGACCGATTTCCCTGAAAAGTAACTTCTTGTTTTCAAGGTTTGCCTTTGGTGATTTTTTTATTTCCATATTATTTTGAGTGTTTTCTCATTAAGCAACTGTAAAAATAGTAATTAATTTCCTAACTATTACAACAAAACTTTATGAAATTTCTTTATTTAAACATAACAAATTGTGTACCAATATTATACAATATGGTATTTTTGTGTGCTTTTTTTGAAAAAAATGGCGATATAACGCTGTTCAACGCCATATCGCCACCTTTAAGCTACTCAGAAACGGAACTGATTTTGCTAAATATTACATCAATACCGTGCAGCCTATATTAGATAAGGTTCATATCATGCAGCAGGTTGCTTGTCTTTTTGGTAGCCTCTGCACTCTTGTCAAACAATGCCTGCTCCTCTTTGTTGAGTTTTAGTTCAACAACCTTTTCACAACCGTTCTTGCCAATAATTGCAGGAACTCCAATGCAAATATCGTTGTGGCCATATTCACCCTCCAGATATACACAGCAAGGGAACATCTTTTTCTCATCCATAATTATAGATTTTGCCAATACGGCAGCAGATGCACCCGGAGCATACCAGGCAGATGTACCAAGAAGTTTTGTTAAGGTTGCGCCGCCAACCATTGTATCTGCAACAACCTTCTCATATGCCTTCTTAGAAAGCTTTTCTGTTACAGGAATACCTCTGTACTTTGCAAATCTTATCATAGGAATCATGGTTGTATCTCCATGACCGCCAATTACAAATCCCTCTATATCGCTGGCAGGAACCTTTAGAGCCTGGCTCAGATAGTACTGGAATCTGCTGCTGTCGAGAATACCACCCATACCAATTACTCTGTTCTTAGGAAGTTTTGTTCTCTTTAGAGTCAGATATGTCATTGGGTCCATAGGGTTTGCAATAACAACTATTATTGCCTTTGGAGAGTACTGAAGTACGTTATCAACAACTCCGCTAACTATTTTTGCGTTTACACCTATAAGTTCCTCCCTTGTCATACCCGGTTTTCTTGGAATACCAGATGTAATAATGACTACATCTGATTTAGCAGTAGCTTTGTAATCATTTGTTACACCTGTAACTCTGGTGTTAAACTGATACAAATTTGCAGTTTGCATCATATCCATTGCTTTACCCTCTGCAATACCCTCTTTAATATCCAAAAGAACGATATCAGAAGCGAATTTCATGTGTAACATAGCATTTGCACATGTAGCGCCAACATTACCTGCGCCAATAACTGTAACTTTTGCCATAATTGATTTTATTTAATTTTAATAAGGTTTCATTTTATCTCTCTAAGTTGTAGCTTTGCACCGGAAGAATGTTGCATGTCAACACCCCGTCAGCAACTCTCAAACCGGGGGCAAAGGTACTAATTTTAAATATATTGTATATTAAATATTTAATATAATAACCATAATTTAGGCAATGATTAGGTTCTTTAATAATGAGGTTAGGCTTACCATAAACAACAAGCTGCTGTTAAAGCAGTGGATTAAGCAGGTTGCATTACTATATGGCAAAGAGGTAGGAGATCTTAATGTTATTTTCTGCTCAGACGAAAAACTTTTGGAGATAAACAGACAGTTTTTAGGCCATAATTATTATACAGACATCATTACCTTTGACTATTGTACAGATGACAATTTAGAGGGGGAACTTTACATAAGTATAGACACGGTTAAAGCTAATGCCATTGAGTACAAGCAATTATTTTCAGATGAACTTTACAGGGTAATAATTCATGGGGTGTTGCATCTATGTGGATTTGACGACCACTCAAATAAGCAGAAGCATACTATGAGAGAGAAGGAGAATGAAGCAATAACGCTTCTTAACAAGATTTTGCTCAAATAGTATTTTCTCCCCCTAATCTAAAATTGCAAACCTAAAAGATTGCAAAAGATTATTCCCGATATTTATAGTTTTGATAGAGATATGGATAAAATATATGATGTAATTGTTATTGGTGCCGGTCATGCCGGATGTGAGGCAGCTGTAGCTGCGGCCAATTTGGGCTCCAAGACCCTGCTAATAACAATGGATATGAACAAGATTGCACAGATGTCCTGCAATCCTGCCATTGGAGGAATTGCAAAAGGCCAGATAGTTAGGGAGATAGATGCAATGGGGGGATATACCGGTTTGGTTACAGATGCAAGCACCTTGCAATTCAGAATGCTCAACAGATCAAAAGGACCGGCAATGTGGAGCCCGCGTGCACAGTGCGACAGGGTATTTTTTTCCTTTAATTGGCGTTATATTTTAGAGAACACTCAAAACTTAAATATCTGGCAAGATTCCGTTTCTTCGCTAATTATTGAAAATCAGCAAGTTAAAGGAGTTTGCACGCTTTTGGGTGCAAAATTTGCAGCTCGCTCCATAGTTATTACAGCAGGAACGTTTCTCAATGGGAAGTTATTCATTGGAAAATCCCAAACAGAGGGGGGTAGAGTAGGGGAACCTGCCGCTCATTCTCTTACAGAGCAACTGAACACTTTTGGTATAGAGTCGGACAGGATGAAGACAGGCACGCCGCCAAGGATAGATATCAGATCTGTAGATGTAAAAAATTTGTTGGTGCAGCCCGGAGACACAACCCCTCAAAGATTTTCATTTCTTAATATTTTATCTCCTATACAGAAATATAAACAGCAGCTGTGTTGTTATATGGTCTATACAAATGAGGGGGTGCATGACATACTACGCTCAGGATTTAAAGATTCCCCTCTTTTTTCAGGAGTGATTCATGGCAAAGGGCCAAGATACTGCCCAAGCATTGAGGATAAATTAAAGACATTTGCAGGTAAGACACAGCACCAGTTATTTTTGGAACCCGAAGGATGGAACACAAACGAGTATTATCTGCAGGGATTCTCCTCATCTCTGCCAATACAAACACAAATGGATGCCCTTAAACAGATAAAAGGCTTGGAGAATGTAGAGATATATCGTCCTGCATACGCTGTAGAGTATGATTATTTCCCACCTGTTCAGTTAAACCATTCTCTCGAATCAAAACTGATTAAAGGACTGTTTTTTGCCGGGCAGGTTAACGGTACAACAGGGTATGAGGAGGCTGCGGCACAAGGTTTAATGGCCGGAATAAATGCTAATAGGGTTGTTAATGAAAAGGCTCCTGTAATACTCAACAGAGATCAGGCATACATAGGGGTTCTAATTGATGATTTGGTTACTAAAGGGGTTGATGAACCGTATAGAATGTTTACCTCAAGGGCAGAATACAGAATACTTTTACGACAGGATAATGCAGATTTTCGTTTAACGGAACTTAGTTATAAAATAGGGTTGGCATCTGCGCACAGGTTAGATGTAATGAGTTCTAAATATTCCACTGTATCTAATGTACGGAATTTTCTTGAAACCACCTCTGTAAAACCGGAGGAGGTTAATGATTATCTTGTGTCAAGAGGGTCTTCTCCATTGACACAAGGAAGAAGATTAGAAGATATTTTACAACGTCCGCAAATCTCTCTTTTGGATTTTGTGACAAATGTTCCACGTGGAACACAGGTATTGGATATGATAAATTCTCATACCGTAGAGGAAGATTCTCTCTCCTTGCCATATAGACCGATAGCAGCAGGGGAGGAGAGAGATTTTGAGGGTAGTTGTAAAATTTTCTATGAAAACGAAATATTAGAGAGTGTTGAGATTGGTGTTAAATATGAAGGGTATATTGAGCGTGAAAGAAGGATAGCGGATAAAATTTTAAGGCTCGAAAATGTTAAGATTCCTGTTGACTTTGATTATAATGCTGTGCAATCACTCTCTATAGAGAGTAGGCAGAAATTATCAAGAATAAAACCGCAGACAATAGCACAGGCTTCGAGAATTCCGGGGGTTTCGCCGGCGGATATATCCATATTG
>CAVIKQ010000036.1:0-12998 GCA_963643305.1 Eggerthellaceae bacterium | reverse complement strand
GCGTTATTCTGTGCGTACTATAGAGCTATACAGAGATGCCATTGTCAGATTTTACCGCTCTACGGCAGATGATAACACTATTGCCGGAATTAACGAGGTCTTTACAAAGAACAATATAAGGAATCATATTGTTGCATTATCTCAAGAGGGGGTAGGGGCAAGGAGCATAAACCTTCACATAAGCGCACTCAGCAGCTTTTGCAAATATTTAGTTAACACCCGTAACCTGTCTGAGAACCCCGTTGCAACCGTTAAACGCCCAAAAGTAAAGAGGAGGCTCCCAAAATTCTTTGATGAGGAGGAGATAAACAGGGTAGCAGACCAGTTGTCTGCCGATTTTCTAACATCCAATACAGACAATATAGATGATAATGCAGAACAGACTATAGATAATGAGTACAAACGAGAGAGAGACGCCCTCATTGTGCTTATGCTGTACGCTACAGGATTGAGACGGGCAGAACTGACATTGCTCAAAACAGATAACTTTGACAGCGGCCGTCAGGTGCTTAGAATAGTAGGAAAAGGGAACAAGATGAGAGAAATTCCGGTTGTTCCGTATCTATATGACAAAATTTTAGTATATTTACAGACGAGAGAGAAACGTTGGCCAAAGATAAACAACAATGCTTTTTTTCTAACCAATAAGGGTCAACCACTTTATTTGCAGTTTGTTAATAAGGTAGTAAAAGATGAATTGAAAAGCTTTGATGAGTTACATGGAGTAAAGACACCGCATGTTTTGAGGCATACCATAGCCACTGCTCTGCTTAACGATGGCGCAGATATAAACAGTATAAAAGAGGTATTGGGGCACGCTTCATTGGCAGCTACACAGGTCTATACCCATAACTCATTTGAAAAGCTCAGAAAAATTTATATAACCGCTCATCCACGAGCAAAAAAAGGAGGTTAGTATGGATATCAGAGTTCAATCTGTTAAGTTCAACGCCAGGCCCAAGCTACTGGAGTTTGTAGACAAGAAAGTAGGTAAATTAGGAAAATTCTACGATGGAATCTTGGAAACAGATGTTATTATGACTTTGTTTCCCGATAAAAAAGCCGCTAAAATTGTAATCAGAACTTCTAACGGAGAGTTGCGTATCGAACGGGATGCCTCTACTTTTGAAGATGCAATTGTAGACTGTGTAGATGTACTTAAACTACAGTTGGTAAAGATAAAAGAGAAAGAGAGAGCTATAGAGGGAAAAGTGCCGGAATTTATAGATGACACAGATGAAGACGATGAATAAAAAAGATGAGGATGACTAAAGAGTCATCCTCGCTTCTGTTAAGTATCCCCTTTATAAGAAGTTGTATAAAAAGTGGAATTTCAAGGCTTGCGAAGCTGAACAAACCGGAGTTTACTTACGTAAATGAGGATTTGTGAAGCAAGCATAACACAGAAATTACCTTTTTATACAACTTCATTCGTTTATTTAAAGAACATCCCTATAATTTCATGCACATTCATCCCACTAAAATAAGCCCCAATGCCAAGAGGATTAGATTTTTTCAGCTCTAAATCGAGATTAAGCAACCTGTGCTCTATAAGATTATAATTATGAGGAGTCCCCTCAAATATTGCAACAAACTCCTCCGTAGGTTTTGTAAAGAAATAATCACCAAATACCTTGAAATTTTTTATCAGGCCGGCTTCTACATCAAAATAGAACTCCACTATACCCCCGCTTAACTTTTTCACATTGCCAAACGAATATTTTGGAGAGCTGCCAAAATTCCACGATTCCTTAGAATACTTATCGGCACACAGCTTATCTATTGCTTTAATGTCATCTTGGGTGTACTCATAAATCCTGCCCCCATAACTTTGCATTATAAAATCAAGAATATACTGCTGGAAATCAGTAGCAGACATCCCTTTGTGCTGTAGAGGAAGATGCTCGGAGATATTGGTAACACGTTTCCTTGCAGACTGCACGGCTTTCCCCTGAAATTTCTCCGGACGCGCCTTAAGCGCAGCTGCAAGATCACTCATGCAAGATGAAAAAAGCATTGTTCCATGTTGCAGTACGCGGTCTTTGTATATGCAGACAGCATTGCCTGAGAACTTGCTGCCATCTATAAGCAGGTCATTCCTACCCTCAAGATATGCCTCTACACCAAGAGAATTAATAGCCTCTAAGATAGGTTTTGTAAATCTGCCAAACATAGCGGCAGTATCCTCTAAAGGATTCTTCTGCTCTATAAATGTAAAATTTATATTTCCAAGATCGTGAAATACGGCTCCACCGCCGGTTATACGTCTCACAACCTTAATGCGGTTGTTCTTAACCACATCTACATCTATCTCTGCAATGGTATTCTGATAATGCCCCACAATTATGGCATTATCGTTCCTCCATATCCTAAAGATAGGCTCTGTATGCTCTTTAAGAAGATATTCCTCTGCAGCAAGATTCCAATATGGATCTGTGCATGTATCAAAAATATACAACATAAAATTATCTGTAATTATTTTTAGGTAGATTAAACTTTGCTATAACCAAGTTGATAATGTATAGAACAAGTGTACCTATGAGCATCCCAAATATGGCACCGCAGACAACATCTGCCGGAAAATGTTTCCCAACATAAACCCTGCTGTATGCAACCAATGCTGCCCATCCAAAGATAAAGAACCCATACCATCTCCGTTTTACCGCATACGAAGAGACTACGGCAAGCCCAAAAAGATTGGCCGCGTGAGAGGAGATAAAACCAAACTGTCCGCCTTTATATTCCAGCATCCTTACCATCTCCATAATAGAAGGGTCGTGGCATGGCCTTAACCTGCAAATAGTATGTTTAAAAAGGATGGTAGACCCGGAGTCACAGATGGCAAATGTAATGACAATGGCTGTTGCATACAGGAAAGCCCTCTTTCTGTTCTGCTTATAGAACAGAAGAAACAAGATAAGGAGACATATTGGCACAATGGAGTATTTATATGAGGCAACCTGCATAACAATATCCAAAAACGGAGTATTGGCATGATTTATTGCAAGCATAAGCCATTTATCCCATTCAATAAGCTGCTCTAACATATCTGTCCGGCTATTTTATTGTTATTCGTACTGAGACGGCAGTACCACCTTCCTCTCCTCCGGCTTGTTAAGAGTCTTCCAAAGCAGGTCTTTCAACTGCGGAATGTTCTCACCCGTAACAGAGGATATGAATATATGAGGAATCTTTCTTGGAAGATGGGGCTTTATCTCCCTCATAAGCTCAGTATCAAGCATATCGCTTTTTGATATTGCCAAAATTCTATCCTTGTCCAAAAGCTCCGGATTGAACTTCTTTAATTCATTAATCAGAATCTTGTACTCTGCTGCTATATCCTTAGAATCTGCCGCAACAAGGAACAGCAGTGCAGAGTTCCTCTCAATATGCCTTAAAAACCTGTGTCCCAATCCTTTCCCCTCACTTGCCCCCTCAATTATTCCGGGAATGTCTGCCATTACAAAGGACTTCTCATCTCTGTATGGCACAATGCCAACGCTTGGCTCCAATGTGGTAAACGCATAATCTGCAACCTTTGGACGTGCTGCAGAAACAGTAGAAAGCAATGTAGATTTACCTGCATTAGGGAACCCAACAAGCCCTACATCTGCAAGTATTTTAAGTTCAAGGATAAACCACCCCTCAACATGTTCCTCTCCCGGCTGGGCATAACGTGGTGTCTGGTTGGTGGCACTTTTGAAATTTGCATTTCCGAGTCCCCCTCGGCCCCCCTTTACAATTATCTTCTCCTCGCCATTTTCTGTTATGTCAAACAAAACCTCCCCCGTCTCTGCATCCTTGGCAACGGTTCCAAGCGGAACATCCAAGATTATATCCTTGCCATTTTTACCTGTTCTCAAAGCACCGCTGCCGGATTCTCCGTTTTCGGCCTTGATATGCTTTTTGTACTTCAGATGTATAAGAGTCCAGAACTGATTGTTGCCACGTAAAATGATATGGCCTCCACGCCCTCCGTCACCACCATCGGGACCCCCTTTAGGAACATATTTTTCCCTATGAAGATGCGTAGACCCGTTTCCTCCATCTCCCGATGCAAGAAACAGCTTTACATAATCTACAAAGTTTGAATTAGCCATAAAAATGTATCAGTCTAAAAGCCCCTCCACCTTAGCAAAAACCTCATCCACAGCACCGGAACCATCTATCTCATGATACTTGTTGCAATTTTTGTAATACTTTATAAGAGGTTCTGTTTTTTTGTGGTAAGTATCTATTCTGTTCTGAATAACATCGGGCTTTGCATCATCGTGCCTCCCCTCAATGGTGGCTCTGTGGTGAATGCGCTCAAAAACCTTGTTGTCATCAATGATGAATGATATAACCTTATGTACGGCAGAGCCTCTTTTAGAGAGCAGCTCATCCAATGCCTCGGCCTGTGATGTTGTCCTTGGAAATCCGTCAAAGAGAAATCCCTTAACGTGAGGGTGCTGCTCTATCTCGTTCTCTATCATTCCAATAACAATAGAATCATCAACAAAATTGCCGGCATCAATCAGTCCTTTGGCAATATTGCCCAGTTTGGTACCTGCTGCTATCTCCTTCCTAAGCAGGTCGCCAGTAGATACATGATGAAAATTATACTTGTCAACCAAAAGTTTGGCTTGCGTGCCCTTGCCTGCACCCGGAGGACCAAACAAAACATAATATCTCATAGTGTTATCATTTAAATACCATAAGTTCGCCCGCTTTTCATACAAGCAGAACCACCCCGGTTGAGCAGTTCCAGACCTGTTTAAGCCCTGTTTAAGCCGTGCCCCAATTAAAAAGCTGTGTTCAAGCGAACCGTTTACTCCTCATCTATTACATAAATATCTTTGTACTGCCTTCCCAACTGGTTATAGTCCAAACCGTAACCTACAATAAAATCATTCGGGATGCTAAATACAGGGTAATCTATCCTAACATCCTTGCTGTACGATTCGGGCTTGAACATAAGTGCACAGATTTTTATCTCTGCAGCCCCTGCATTCGTAAGTATCCGGTAAAGTTCGGCAATAGTATTTCCGGTGTCAACAATATCCTCAACAATAACAACTGTCTTGCCCTCTACACTTTTAGACAAACCCATAATCTGCCTTACATTGCCTGTAGACTCGGTACCTTCGTAAGACGCTAATTTTATAAACGCAATATCGCTTTGTACGTTAATCTTTCTAATAAGATCTGCCGCAAATATAAAAGACCCGCTAAGGACACTTAAAAAGAGCGGAGTGTCAACATCTTTAAGGTCTTGGTTCAGTCTGTTTGCCACATCATTAACCTTCTCCTCTATCTCCTGTGAGGTAATGTATAGCTTGAATGTCTTGTCGTGAAGCTTTATCTTGTTCATAGTCTTAAAATTGGAATCGGGAACTGTTTAAAATGCCATTCTTTGTCACTTTGCAGCAATCCGCTGCAAAAGTATGTATTTATTCTCTTAGTTACAATTCTTTATTCTTATCTAATTTGACCGTCTGGGTATTTTGACCCACCTTTGCCCGCACTCCGAAAAATTATTGATTTAAATTACCGGTATTATGCAAAGAGATTCAATTGACGGCATTTTTGTTTTGTCCCAAAATATTGGTAAGTTTGTTTGTGAATCTATCTGTATATGCGGCACTGTCATGTTCAGAAATTCTCACAATACTGTGCGTATTGGTTGTATATATAAGAAAAACATATTTATAAATTATCATGACACCTTTAGTTAGTATCATTATGGGAAGCACTTCAGACATGAAGGTAATGTCTCAGGCTGCTGAATTTTTAAATAGTATGGAGATTCCGTTTGAGATAAATGCACTTTCTGCACACAGAGTACCTCAAATGGTTGTAGATTTTGCAAAAAACGCCCATAAGCGTGGAGTTAAGGTGATAATAGCCGCCGCAGGGGGAGCAGCGCATCTCCCCGGTGTGATTGCTGCCATAACACCACTTCCTGTTATAGGGGTTCCAATCAAGTCTTCCAATTCAATGGACGGATGGGATTCGGTTCTCTCAATCCTCCAAATGCCGGCCGGCATTCCTGTTGCAACAATGGCATTGGACGGCAGTAAGAATGCTGCAATCTATGCAATGCAGATACTTGCAACCGCAGATGCAGCCCTGTTTGATAAATTCGTAAAGTTCAAATCCGAGCTTGCAGACAAGATAACCAAGGCCAATGCCGAGTTAGCAGCTATATCTTTCCCATTTAAGACAAATTAGAAATATAGCTGACATACCTAAATTTCAAGATGCACTACGGGATGGAAGTTGTATAAAATGGATACCTAATTGAAGAGGGGGTGACCCTTTTGAGTCATCCCCTCACTATTTTAACAAGCTATATAAAGTTAAATCTGTAAATCTTGATTACCCTCTGTACAGCCCATTTATTAGAACCTCTGGTTCAATAGCTCCATCAACTTAACCGCAGCAAAGGCAATAGGGGTACCGGGGCCAAATATAGCAGCTGCACCGGCTTTGTAAAGTGCATCGTAATCCTGTGCAGGGATAACACCGCCGGCAACAACAATAATATCCTCTCTGCCAAGCTTCTTAAGCTCCTCTACAATCTGAGGAATAAGAGTCTTGTGACCCGCTGCCAACGAAGATACGCCAACTGCATGAACATCATTCTCTACAGCCTGTTTAGCAGCCTCGGCAGGGGTCTGGAACAAAGGTCCCATATCCACATCAAATCCGCAGTCTGCATAACCTGTTGCAACAACCTTAGCTCCACGGTCGTGACCATCCTGACCAAGTTTTGCTATCATGATACGTGGCTGACGACCCTCTCTCTTGGCAAACTCGGCAACCATCTCCTTAGCTTTCTCAAACTCGGCATCATTCTTAACTTCCGATGAGTAAACACCTGTATTCATTCTGATAACTGCTTTATAACGTCCAACAATTACTTCGCAAGCATCTGAGATCTCTCCCAAGGTAGCACGTGCCTTTGCAGCCTCTACAGCCAACTCAAGCAGGTTGCCGTTCTTGTTCTTAACAGCATCTGTAATAGCAGCAAGGCACTCTTTAACCTTAGCCTCATCTCTATGTGCTCTAAGATCTTTAAGACGCGCAATCTGCTGCTCTCTAACTTTGGTGTTATCAATATCGAGAATCTCAATAGGAGCCTCTTTTTCAAGACGATACTTGTTAATACCAACAATTGTATCATGGCCTGAATCTATACGAGCCTGTTTACGTGCAGCAGCCTCCTCAATTCTTAGTTTAGGAATACCTGTCTCAATAGCCTTAGCCATACCGCCAAGTTTCTCAACCTCCTGAATATGAGCCCAAGCTTTATGAGCCAACTCGTTGGTTAGAGACTCTACATAGTATGAACCTGCCCATGGGTCTATTGAACGGCATACATTGGTCTCCTCCTGAATATAAATCTGTGTATTACGGGCAATACGGGCAGAGAAATCTGTAGGAAGTGCAATAGCCTCATCCAAAGCGTTGGTATGAAGAGACTGTGTATGGCCAAGAGCCGCACCCATAGCCTCAATACATGTTCTTGCAACATTGTTGAAAGGATCCTGCTCTGTAAGTGACCATCCCGATGTCTGACAGTGTGTTCTAAGTGACAATGACTTAGGGTTCTGTGGGTTAAACTCCTTAACAATCTTGGCCCACAACATTCTTGCTGCACGCATCTTGGCAATCTCCATAAAGTGGTTCATACCAATTGCCCAGAAGAATGACAAACGTGGAGCAAACGCATCAACAGTAATACCTGCCTTGATACCTGTTCTCAAATACTCTAAACCATCTGCCAATGTGTAAGCCATCTCTATATCGTTGGTTGCACCGGCCTCCTGCATGTGGTATCCGGAGATTGATATAGAGTTGAACTTAGGCATATATTTAGATGTGAACGCAAATATATCACCAATGATTCTCATTGAGAACTCAGGCGGATAGATATATGTGTTACGAACCATGAACTCTTTTAGAATGTCGTTCTGGATTGTTCCGGCCATCTCCTCCAACTTGGCACCCTGCTCCAAACCTGCCACAATATAGAATGCCATGATAGGAAGAACGGCACCGTTCATTGTCATTGAAACAGACATCTTGTTAAGAGGAATCTGGTCAAACAGAATCTTCATATCCTCTACAGAGCAGATACTAACACCGGCCTTACCCACATCACCAACTACTCTTGGGTGATCTGCATCATAACCTCTGTGTGTAGCAAGGTCAAACGCTACAGAGAGACCTTTCTGTCCTGCAGCAAGGTTTCTTCTGTAGAACGCATTGGACTCCTCTGCTGTAGAGAATCCGGCATACTGCCTAATGGTCCAAGGCTTCTGAACATACATGGTACTGTATGGACCTCTTAAGAAAGGAGCCACACCTGCTGCATAATGCAAGTGCTCCATCCCCTCAAGATCGGCCTCGGAATAATTTGTCTTTACATCAATCCTTTCGGGAGTATGCCAAGTACTGTTTTTAAGCACCTCTTTGCACGCATTCCCGTCTGTATATTTTATATCTGAAAATTTAGGACGCATAATTATTCAACTTTTAAAAATTCTTATTTCTTCCCTACAAATCCTACTTAATACCCAATTTAGCCTGATAATCTTCCAAAGTATGAAGAACATTGCTTCTTACACTAATGAAGTTCTCAATCCCTTTAGCTATAAGATCCTCTTTGCAAGCAGGGTCACCGGCAACTACTACAATAGCCTTGTTGCCAACAAGCTGAGCAATCTGCGGAACAGCATCTGCATATTCATCATCAGAAGAGCAAGCTACAACTATATCTGCCTTAGCCTCCAAAGCTGCCTTAACACCCTCCTCAACAGATGAGAAGCGGTTGTTGTCAACTACCTTGAAACCTGCAACAGCAAAGAAGTTGCAAGCAAACTGCGCCCTTGCCCTACACATGGCAAGATTGCCATACGTAACCATGAACGCCATAGGCCTCTTGCCGCTCTGCTCTGTTCTAAGTCTCATTGCCTCAAACGGCTGAGCACCCCTGTACTGAATAAGCGGCTCGGCTATCATATCCCCCTCCTTAACCGCAGGAGCAGGTTTGGTAGCAATCTCCGCTGTTACCTCTTTTGGAGCTGTCTCATTAAAGTTAGGGTACTGGTTTGAACCAAGGATGGTCTCTTTTCTTGTCTCAATATTCTTATCTCTCTTGGCAGCTGACTCTTTAATTGCTGTCTGAATGTAACCCTCTTTGAAAGCAGCCACATAACCACCAAGCTCCTCTACATGTTTGAAAAGGTTCCATGCTGCCTCTGCTATAGATTGAGTAAGTGTCTCAATATAGTATGAACCTGCGGCAGGATCTACCACTTTGTCAAAATGAGACTCCTCTTTAAGGATAATCTGTACGTTTCTTGCTATACGATTGCTAAACTCATTTGGCTCTCTGTATGAGAAGTCAAACGGAAGAACCTCTAAAGAATCTACCCCGGCAATTGCTGCACTCATAGCCTCGGTGGTTCCTCTAAGCATATTTACGTATGAATCATAAACGGTCTGGTTCCATCTGCTTGTAACAGCATGAATCTTCATCTTCTCTGCACAACTCTTTGTTGCACCATAATCCTTAACTATATTTGCCCAGAGCATTCTTGCAGCACGGAATTTTGCAATCTCCATAAAGTAGGTAGAACTTACGGCAAAAGTGAACTGAATCCTGTGTGCAGCCTCATCTGCAGAGAGACCTGCCTCTGTAAGCAGATTCATATACTCGCTACCCATTGCAAGTCCAAAACCAAGCTCCTGTGATATTGTAGAACCGGCATCATTAAGAGCGTATGCCTCAACACCAATCACTCTTACTTTAGGATACTCCTTAACAGCATCTACTACAGCCTTTACGTTAGCCAATGACTTGTCTGAACAGAAGTTACCATGTTTGTTAAGACCGCGAAGAGGGTCGTAATCGAAGGTAGCCCTAAGCTCTGCAGGTTTTACCCCCTGCTCATTGGCTACGGCCAAGAATGAGTTGATAATCTCTACTGTTGCGCAGCAGCAACCCACAAAGTTAACCTGAACCTTGTTAAGGTCTATACCCTTTAGAAGGGCCTTCATATCGGCCTTGGAAACAGGCTCTTTGCCGTTGATGCAGAACCCAACAGACTCAACCCCCTTTTTAAGACCGTCAACCGCCTGTGCATTAGCCTCTGCATAATTGCCTTTGCAAGCGCAGTAATCCTGACGAATCTGCCAGTTGTTATCATCTTTTGTACCTCTCACAAATGGGAAAGTTCCCGGCTCAGAACCCACATGTTTTACATTTTTAAGATCCTCCTCACGGTAATACGGACGAACCGAAAAACCGTCTTGTGTCCTCCATACAAGTTTTTTCTCGTAATCGGCACCTTTGAGATCCTTTGTAATCACCTCCTCCCATTGCTGAGTAGATACAGGTGGAAACTCAGTAAATAATTTTTCTGCCATATTGTTTTGTTATTAATAAATTGTTGTGTATGTCTTTTATGTATGTCCTAAATATACCCTTAAACCATCTTTGCCTAAGGGCCCGAAAAACCGCACAAATTTATGCAAATAATGTCAATTTAGCTAATAATTAAGAGTTTTATCAGCCAAATTGACATCTGTTTCATCCCTCTCTTCTTAATGAGTGTAAACAAACAATCAACATCTCAGATTAGTTTGCACCCAAAGAAATCCAATGAGTTATATTGATCATTTTCAGATAGTTATTCAATAACATCATCTATCAGTGAATCATCTGCAATATTAGGTATAGTAACCTTTAAGCCCGGAGTCCGCTCCATCTCCCTCTCAATGGCAAACATAGCTCCTTTGTTACGCGCCCAGCTTCTCCTTGCAATACCGTTGTTCACATCCCACAAAAGCATATTCCTTATCCTTCTGTCTGCCTCTTCTGAACCATCTATAACCATTCCAAAACCGCCGTTCATAACCTCGCCCCAGCCTACGCCGCCACCGTTATGTATAGAGACCCAGGTAGCACCGCGGAACGAGTCCCCTATTACATTCTGTACAGCCATATCTGCCGTATAAGAGGAGCCGTCGTATATATTGGAGGTCTCCCTGTATGGAGAGTCTGTTCCCGATACATCATGATGGTCTCTTCCAAGCACTATAGGGGCTTTTACCTTGCCCTCTCTAATGGCCTTGTTCATAGCCAAAGCTATCTTTATCCTCCCCTCTGAATCTGCATAAAGAATACGTGCCTGTGACCCAACCACCAATCTGTTTTTCCCGGCCTCTTTAATCCAGTGGATATTGTCTGCAAGCTGCGGTTTTATCTCATGAGGGGCATCCTTCATAATCTCCTCCAGGACATCCGTTGCCAACTTGTCTGTATATGCAAGGTCATCAGGGTTGCATGAGGTACATACCCACCTGTATGGACCAAAGCCGTAATCAAAGAAGAGAGGTCCCATAATATCCTGAACGTATGACGGATACCTAAACTTGCGCACCTGCTCTGTATCTATTGTATCTGCATCCATGCCGGGGTTGAATATATCTGCACCTGCACGAGAAGACTCCAACAGGAACGCATTGCCATAATCAAAGAAATACATCCCTTTGGCTGCCAATTTGTTAATTGCCGCAACCTGTCTTCTCAAAGACTCCTTTACAGCCTCTTTGAACCTCTCCGGCTCATCTGCCATCATCCTTTTGCTCTCCTCAAATGAATATCCTACAGGATAGTATCCTCCTGCCCACGGGTTATGGAGCGATGTCTGATCTGAACCCAAATCTACATGAACATTATCATTTGCAAGTCTCTCCCACAAGTCTACAATATTTCCGTGATAAGCCAACGAAACAGCCTCCTTTGCCTCTACCGCTTTTCTTATTCTTGCTATCAGGCTGTTAAGATCCTCGTAAACCTCATCTACCCAGCCCTGCGAATATCTTGTCTTTATGGCTTTCTCGTTAACCTCTGCCACAACCCCGACAACACCGGCAATTACTGCTGCCTTAGGCTGTGCTCCGCTCATTCCTCCAAGTCCGCTGCTCACAAACAGCTTGCCTCTTAAATCTTCTGGTTTGATTTTAGCAAAATCCTGTATATCAAACTCTTTACCCATATTCTGAAGAATCTGCCTACGTGCTCCGTTCAGAATGGTTATTGTAGTGCCATGTACAATGCCTTGCGGCCCTATATACATAAAGGAGCCTGCTGTCATCTGTCCGTACTGAGAGACTCCCATAGCATTAAAACGCTCCCAATCATCCTGTTTGGAATAGTTTGGAATTACCATGCCGTTGGTTATTACCAATCTGGGGGCATTCTTGTGAGACGGGAAAAGTCCAAGGGGGGTTCCGCTGTACAGGACAAGTGTCTGCTCGTCGGTCATCTCTGAGAGGTATTTCATTGTAAGCCTGTACTGTGCCCAGTTCTGGAATGCCGCACCGTTGCCTCCGTAAGTGATAAGCTCATGTGGATGCTGTGCAACCGCCTTATCTAAATTGTTGCTTATCATAAGCATTATGGCCGCTGCCTGTTTGCTTTTGTGTGGAAAATCGTTTATGTTTCTGGCGTGCATCTCATAGGTGGGGCGGTATCTGTACATATAGATACGTCCGTAGTCGTGTAGCTCTTGGGCAAACTCCTTTGCCAAAAATTCATGCTGTTCTTTTGGAAAATATCTGAGAGCATTTTTAAGAGCGAGCCTCTTCTGCTCTTTTGTAAGAATCTCCTTTCTCTTTGGGGCGTGATTTACCGTTGTATCGTATGGTCGTGCATCTGGAATCTGTGCCGGAATACCCTCACTCACCAAGGTCTTAAAATCTTTCATATTACTATTTTTTATCTATCTCCAAATTAAAAATATTCATTTTTACGCAAAAGTAGTATAAAAAGTTAAAAGCTGCGAGAGTTCTCAAAGATATTTATCAATCAATTTAGAGACTGCAAAATCTCTGTGTGAGCAGCAATCGGGAGGATGAGAATGATAAAGCTTTGCATATAAAGGCTTTTTTATATACCTTTGCAGGATATTTATACAAATTTTGACAAAAAGATGCTTTTT
>CAVIKQ010000035.1:0-13167 GCA_963643305.1 Eggerthellaceae bacterium | reverse complement strand
GAAAGATACGGCAACCGAGCTTGGCCTTAATGGATTTGTTGGTAAGCAGATAGCTGATTGGCTCTATAAAAAGAGGGTAACAGAGATAGACCAGATGACCAACCTTTCAAAGACCGCAAGGGAAAAACTTAACGAGAGGTATGTTGTAGGGCGTGTTGCATATACGCAAGTAACTGTTTCTAAAGATGGTACAAAGAAATATCTGTTTCCGTCACATACAGGGACATTTATAGAGGCGGTTATGATTCCTACAGAGGAGAGATATACCTTGTGTGTATCATCTCAGGCCGGATGTAAAATGGGATGCAAGTTCTGCATGACCGGGCGTATGGGATTTAAGGGAAATTTAGATGTAGCGGAGATTATATCGCAATATATGGAGGTTGAAGAGAACAATCTGCTTACAAATACTGTTTTTATGGGGATGGGAGAGCCATTGGATAATTTAGACAATGTCTTGCAAACAATAGAGATTCTTACAGCAGATTGGGGGTTTGGCTGGAGCCCAAAACGTATAACTCTCAGTACCATTGGAGTTAATGAGGGCAACGAAAACCCTTTACGTCGTTTTTTAGATGAGTCAAAAGCGCATATAGCAATCAGCTTGCATAATCCTCTTTCAAACGAACGTTCTCTTATTATGCCAATGGAGAAAGCATTTCCCATTAACAAAACTTTAAACATAATAAGGCAGTATGATTTTACAGGGCAGCGCAGAGTGAGTTTTGAATATATAATGTTTAATCATTTTAACGATACCAAGGCTCACGCAGATGCCATTGCCCGTCTTTTGCGAGGATTAGAGTGCCGTGTGAATCTAATTAGATTTCATACCATTCCCGATTCTCCTTTAGAGACCTCTCCAATGCCTGTTATTGAGGCGTTTAAAGAGAGACTTAATGCTGCCGGGATTACTGCTACTGTTAGGGAGAGTAGGGGGGAGGATGTGTTTGCGGCGTGTGGTATGTTGAGCACAAAAAAAATCCAATAAAAAGGTAGCTTCTGCGTTTTACTCAATTTTCAAATCCTCACGTACAATGGGTACGCTCCGGTATTGAAAATTTCGCAGGTCTTGAATCTACACTTTTTCTTGAATTTTTTATAGTTGGGCATGGGCTTTTTATAAGCCTTGCATTTGCGTTTTTATTTGACTTTTTGCACAAAGATTTGAGGAATACACTTTTTCTTGAATTTTTTTGCAGCTGTGAAGAGGCTTTTATAAGCCTTGCATTTGTGATTGGTTGTATAAGATTAAAGCTAAAGCAGATGCTAAAGATAAGGCCATTTAAATGTTTGTATAATGTATAGAATACTCTCTGTATTATCTGTTCTGTTAATAGTATGCGGGTCGTATGTTCCTGTGTTTGCTCAGGATGAGGCGGTGCACTCGGATGACTATCTCAAAAACCTGCCTGTAATTAAGAAAGAGGGGAGGCCTACCGTTGGGCTTGTGCTCTGTGGAGGAGGAGCAAAAGGTGCCGCCCATATTGGGGCCATAAAGGTGTTGGAGGAGTATGGTGTTCCTGTAGACCTTGTTGTGGGCACAAGCATGGGTGCGCTTGTAGGAGGTTTGTACTCAATGGGATATACATCGGGACAGATGGATTCTATTATCTCCAACTGCGATTGGAAGTTTCTTCTTAGCGACAAGACAGACAGAAAAGATGTCTCGTTCAATGCCAAACAGACAGATGGCAAACTGCTTATAAACATCCCTTTTGGAAATGTGTTCAAGATAAACTTGCGTAAAGGGGAGGAGAATGCCGTAGACTATCTGCTCCCAAGCGGATATGTAAGCGGACAGAATGTCTCAAACCTGCTTAACAGCCTCTCTATAGGTTATCAGGATTCTGTAGATTTTATGAAGATGCCTGTACCGTTTGCCTGTGTTGCAACAGATTTGTCATCTGGTAACGCTGTAGTACTAAAAGAGGGGAGTGTGCCAATGGCAATGAGAGCCAGTATGGCTATACCGGGCTTCTTCTCTGCTGTAGAGTTAGACGGAAGGGTGCTTGTAGATGGAGGTGTGGTGGATAATTTTCCTGTGGATGTTGCAAGGAAGATGGGTGCAGATATAATCATAGGGGTAGATGTGCAAAGCCCGTTGGCAACTAAAAAGGATTTAAAGTCTATTAATCAGGTTATAATGCAATTGGTTGGGCTTACCGGCAATGACCTCTATCTTAAAAATGTAAAGGATGTAGATATATATATAAAGCCCGATGTCCTTGATTTTACAACATTCAGCTTTAACAAGGAGGATATAGATACTCTGGTTAATAACGGCTATCTTGCTGCATTGGAAAGAGCAACAGAATTAGAGGCGTTGGTAAACAGATACGGCCGGGTAACGGATGAGCAGCGGTTGCAGGCGGAACCTGCAAAAGAGCTTGAAGCCGGCTTCTTTTATATAGACAGGATTGTCTTGGACGGGGCAAGACGAGATGATATATATTGGCTTAAAAGCAGACTTAACATTAAGGAGAAGACAATAGTAGACGGTAGGGATATACTAAGGGCTGTATCTATCCTTACAGGTACAAAGGCGTTTGCAAGTGTTGCTTATCTTGTTGATACAGACAAAGAAACAGGCTTGTCTACCCTTACATTCAAACTTACAAAGGGTCCGGTAAATGTATTTGGCTTGGGAACAAGATATGATTCCGAGGAGGCTGCAGCCATATTGATGTATCTTGGAGTGAATGTGAATGCTTTAGATGGTCCGCAATTGGCTGCAACAGGGAGGCTCAGCTATAATCCGTATGCCAAGGTAGATTTCTCATACCTGTTCAAGAATCTGCCAAGGATAAATCTCAATTACACCTTTAGGTCTGTAAAGATGAATATCTATGAAAGCGGCGAGAATAGAGATTATTTGTCATTTTGGCATAACAAAATAGATTTCTCTCTATCAAACAGATATTTAAGGAATTTTAACTTTACTTTTGGAGCCAAGTTGGATTTCTATACTTACAAGGATCTGATAGAGCCTTTTAAGGAGACCAAATATTACAAAGATGGTGTTAACTATTTGAGCTACTACTTTAATGGTAGAATGGATAATAGAGATGCTACATATTTCCCCACAAAAGGTACCGTTTTTAATGTAGATTTTGCACTTGCCCAAACAAATTTCAGAAGCAACTTTACCATGTTTGCCTCGCTTATGGCAAGTTTTGAGACGGTCTACTCCATCTCTGACAGATTTGCGGTCATCCCCTCTGCGTATGGGCGTTTCATTATTGGCAACGAGCATCAGTTGCCGTTTCAAAACTATATAGGAGGAGAAGAGCAGGGAAGATACATGCCTCACCAAATACCATTTATCGGGATTAATTATGCAGATATTTTTCCAAATTCGGCAGCTGTAGTACGATTGGATTTTAGGACGAGAGTGGCAAAGAAACACTATATTACCGCAATAGGGAATGTGGCAAGATATGGCGGTTCTGTAGACCATCTTTTGGGAACATCGGGCAGCGGTATCTGGGGAGTGGGAATAAAATACGCCTACGATACACCTATAGGGCCTTTAGGCCTTAATATCCACTACTCAGACTACAACAAGAAGGTTGGAGCATACGTTAACATGGGGTACTACTTTTAAAGAGTTTTTAATACAGTGAAAGAGGTGGCGATAAAATATTTGCAGAGATGGCAGACAGAGTGTAGCCGCAGGGAGTTGTGCGAGGCACAGATACGCAGGAAATTGGCCGGATATGGCAATGCGGGTCTGTCTGAAGAGGCGGTAGATGAGATAATAGAGTGTCTTAAAAGGGATAAGTTCTTGGATGACAACCGGTTTGCAGCGGCATACATAAAGGATAAGACTACATTCAGCGGTTGGGGGCTAAAAAAGGTGGAGACAGAATTGCTCAAACGTGGCGTATTGAGACCTGTAGTATCCAAGGCAATAGAGAGATACCTTAGGGAGGAGCAGGGAGCAGAGAAACAGCAACAGGCTTTGGAAAGGATTGCTGCTCAAAAATGGGAGAGCATTGTAACAGAGGCTAAAAGGAGAGATAATGGGGAGATACAGCCGGCTAAACTTAAAGCTAAATTAGTGCGTTTCCTTGTTGGGCGCGGCTATGGCTATGATGCAGCATACTCGGCTGCGGTTAAGAGATGTGATGAGAGCCTATAGTTTAAGGCCTGGAATGATTTTGAGACAAGAGACATAAGACATAGAATCATGAACGCAAATTCATTTAAAAATCTAAGGTTGTCCGTAATAGGTTCCACTGCATTGTGCCTGATGTTAATGGCAACGTATTCTGCTGCGGCACAGGAAACAGGTGAGCCACAAATATATACGGTAGTAACATGCCCTGCGGAGAATACCGGTGCAGGAGCCAATATCAGCTGGGCGGCAGATACTGTTTGCAGACAGACATTGGTTGAGTACACAACGGTTAAAGACAGGAACTGGAAAAGGAGAATAACCAAGCTCCCACATAGATACCGCTGTACAACGTACAACAATATCTATTCAAAGTTGCCTAACGGCGAGAATTTTTATGAAAACGCGCTTTTTGACAAATGTGATGCAGAGATAAGGGGTTTAAAACCAAACACAGAGTATAAGTACAGGGTGATTGGGGATAAAGACACAAGCAGGACACACTACTTTAAGACATCGGGAGCAAAAGAGTGGGGTGCATGTATAATATCTGATTTTCATTCATATACCCCGCTGCCAAAACGTACGGAGGCGGCCATGAATATGGTAGATACTGTTGCCGCTTACGGTAAAAGGAACAATGGCGTGGTAGACTGGGTGCTGCATTTGGGAGATATATGTGCATGGGGTGGCAGTTATTCGTTTTGGAGGAGTCTCTATGAGGAGGAGAATTATCATAAATATATGTGGGCAGGGCTAAATGGAAACCACGATGACATGACAAGGAAATATTTTACCACCAACAGGTTTACACGCGATGCAAACTTCTATCCGAGAAACGGTTATAAGGGGGAAGAGGGGGTGTGCTATTTCTTTGAATATGGTGATGTGCTTTTTATTATGCTTAACAGCGAGCAGATGAGAAAGGATGAGGATTTGCAGAGGGCACAGCAGTGGGTTGAGGAGGTTTTAAGCTCTCATAAGGCAAGGTACAAGGTTGTATGCGAGCATTATCAGTGGTTCTTTGGTGCAGACGGGAGAGATTCGCAATATGGCAGATGGAGCAAGCTGTTTGACAAATACGGGGTAGATTTGGCTTTGTCCGGAAATAATCATATATATGTAAGGACCAATGCTTTGTATAACGGTCTGGAGACAGATGGCTCTAAAGGGACTGTCTATCTGCAGACCCCCTCTTCAGACAATGAGCGTGGTGTGGAATGCAACAATACAGTTGCTCCGGAATATAATGCGGATATAATAAAGTATCGCTGGGCAGAGGGCTCCAATACTGTTGGAGCCTGTCATTTAAAGGTAACACCAAAGAGGATGACTGTTGTGCTGTTGGATAGGAGGGGGAATAGATTGGATAGTGTGGATATACTTGCAAAGAGGGGTGTAAAAAGATAAACTACAAAAAAAATGGCTACCTTTGGGGCTGTTTGGTGTGCATTTTTGCCTGCTTTTATGAATGTTTTTTATGGAGAATAGTTTTAGTGAACGTTTGGATGCGTTAAGGAGGTCTCTTTGACTATGCCGGTAAGGTAAAGGAGGTTGAGGCTATGACTGCAAAGAGCGAGTCTGCGGATTTTTGGGATGCTCCAAAGGAGGCAGAGTTGTTCTTAAAGAGGTTGTCTGCCGTAAAGTATTGGGTTACGGCAATAGATAATATTCAGAAAGAGATAGATGACTATGAGGTACTTGAGATGATGATTAGTGAGGAGTCTGACAATGAGGGCGAGAATCAGATGCAGGAGGAGCTTGAGGGGCAGCATGGCAAGGTAAACAGACTGTTGGAGGAGTTGGAAACCCGTAGCATGCTTGGAGAGGAGGGGGATAATCTTGGCGCATTACTTAAGATAAATTCAGGTGCCGGCGGTACTGAGAGTAACGATTGGAGTGCCATGTTGCTTAGGATGTACACACGTTGGGGGGAGCGGAACGGCTATAAGGTTAATGTTCACGAGGTTTTAGATGGGGATGAGGCCGGGATAAAATCTGCTGTAGTTGAGTTTGAGGGGGAGTATGCGTATGGTTATCTTAAATCTGAGAATGGGGTACACAGGCTTGTGCGTATATCTCCGTTTAATGCGCAGGGAAAGAGACAGACAACGTTTTCGAGCGTATTTGTATATCCGTTGGTAGATGAGAGTATTGAGATTGTCATAAATCCAAGCGATTTGGAATGGGATACTTTCCGTTCCAGCGGAGCCGGCGGGCAGAATGTAAACAAGGTTGAGACAGGTGTACGTGTAAGGCATATTCCAACCGGCATTACGGTTGAAAATACAGAGACCCGTTCGCAGTTAGATAACAGACAGAACGCTTTAAGGATACTTAAATCTCATCTGTATGAGATGGAGCTCGAAAAGAAACGCCAAAAACAGGCAGAGTTGGAGGGGCAGAAGAAGAGGATAGAGTGGGGTTCGCAGATAAGAAGCTATGTGCTTCACCCATATAAAATGGTAAAGGATCTTAGAACCGGATGCGAGACAACCGATACAACGGCAGTGTTAGATGGGGATCTTAATGAGTTTATGAGGATGTACCTGCTTAATAATGTGAGAAAAACAGAATAGATTATTACAATATAAAACATAAGAGGTTATGGATTTTGAATATAATGAGATGTTTCCAATGGGTCCCGATAAGACCGAGTATCATCTCCTTACAAAAGATTATGTCTCTACAACTCAATTTGAGGGAAAGGAGATAGTCAGAGTTGATTCTGAGGGTCTCAGACTGCTTGCCCGCCAAGCTTTTCACGATGTGGCATTTATGCTGCGTCCTGCACATAACGAGCAGGTTGCAAAGATTCTCAGCGATCCTGAGGCCAGCCAGAATGACAAGGCTGTAGCAATTACAATGCTGCTTAATGCTCAGGTTGCATCGGGAGGAGAATTACCTATTTGTCAGGATACCGGTACTGCAACAATTGTTGCAAAGAAAGGCCAGAATGTTTATACAGGCGGAGGCGATGCGGCTGCTCTTTCTCATGGGGTATTTGATACTTATACAACTGATAATCTGCGCTATTCACAGAATATTCCGTTAGATATGTATAAGGAGAAGAATACAGGCTGCAATCTTCCTGCGCAGATAGATATTTACGCAACAGACGGCAATGAGTATAAATTTCTCTTTGTGGCAAAAGGTGGCGGTTCTGCAAACAAGACCTATCTTTTCCAGGAGACCAAGGCTCTTATTACTCCCGATAAATTGGAGAAGTTCCTTGTTGAGAAGATGAAGACACTTGGGACTGCGGCTTGTCCTCCATATCATATTGCCTTTGTGATTGGCGGCACATCTGCAGACCTTAACCTTAAAACGGTCAAGTTGGCATCTACCCACTATTACGATGAGTTGCCAACGCAGGGTTCTGAAAAGGGTAACGCGTTCAGAGATGTAGAGATGGAGAAGAGGTTACTTAAGGCTGCACATAATCTTGGGATAGGCGCCCAGTTTGGGGGTAAATATTTTGCTCATGATATTAGAGTGGTGCGTCTTCCTCGTCATGGCGCATCGTGTCCTGTAGGAATGGGGGTCAGCTGTAGTGCAGACAGGAATATAAAGGGTAAGATTAACAAAGATGGTATCTGGTTGGAGACTTTAGACAGCAACCCGGCAAGACTTATTCCTGCCGAGTATAAAAGCGGTTCAAAGCATACATCCGGTGTTCATATAAATTTGGACAGGCCAATGAAAGAGGTGCTTGCAGACCTTACCAAGTATCCTGTATCTACATTCCTCCTGTTAGACGGTACAATCATAGTAGGGAGAGATATAGCTCATGCCAAGTTGAAAGAGCGTATAGATAATGGAGAGGGACTTCCTCAGTATGTTAAGGATCACCCAATCTACTATGCCGGCCCTGCCAAGACACCTAAGGGTATGCCAAGCGGCTCGTTTGGCCCTACCACAGCCGGACGTATGGACAGCTATGTTAATCTGTTTCAGGAGAATGGCGGTAGCATGATAATGATTGCCAAGGGTAACCGCAGTAAGGATGTTACAGAAGCCTGTGCCAAGCATGGCGGTTTTTATCTTGGAAGCATAGGCGGTCCTGCTGCCATACTTGCCAAGGAGAATATTCTAAGTGTAGAATGTCTTGAGTATCCGGAGCTTGGCATGGAGGCAATCTGGAAGATAAAAGTAAAGGATTTCCCTGCATTTATTCTTGTAGATGACAAGGGGAACGATTTCTTTAGCCAGATACGTCCGCTCAATTG
This sequence comes from Eggerthellaceae bacterium, assembly GCA_963643305.1. Taxonomy (GTDB): domain Bacteria; phylum Bacteroidota; class Bacteroidia; order Bacteroidales; family UBA932; genus Egerieousia. Next base: position 4,818 of record CAVIKQ010000035.1, on the reverse strand, counting down.
TGCAGAATAGAGTAAGTTAAGAGGTGCCGGCTAATTTGGCACAAAGCAGCGAGGATGACTAAAAAAAGAGTCATCCTCGCTGCTTTATTAATGATTAAGTATTCCCCCTATAATTATAAGAAGTTGTATAAAAAGTAGAATTTCAAGGCTTGCAAAGCTGAACAAACCGGAGTTTACTTACGTAAATGAGGATTTGTGAAGCAAGCGTAACGCAGAAATTACCTTTTTAGACAACTTCTTAAAGGTGTGCTATCTATCTCTCAATAGTCTGTTCTCTATCGGGACCTAAAGATATTATGCTTACAGGAATCCCAAGCTCTTTCTCTATAAACCTTACGTAGTTCATGAATTCAAAAGGAAGCTCCTCCTCCTTCTTTATGTTGGTAAGGTCTTTCTTCCACCCTTTGAACTCTTTGTAAACCGGTTCAACCTGTGCGTATGTGTCGTATGGAACCTGATTGGTTTCAACTCCATCCACTTTGTATGCTGTTGCAATCTTAATGGTGTCAAATGTGTCGAGTACATCTGCTTTCATCATTATAAGATTGGTAACACCGCTTAGCATTATGGCATATTTAAGCGCAACAAGGTCTAACCATCCGGTTCTGCGCGGACGACCTGTAGTAGCCCCAAACTCAAACCCTTTCTGCCTCAGCTCCTCGCCGGTAGCGTCATTAAGTTCTGTTGGGAATGGGCCGCTGCCAACTCTTGTGCAGTATGCCTTAAAGATACCGTAAACAGAGCCTATCTTCCCCGGAGCAACTCCCAAGCCAATGCAGGCTCCGGCACATGTTGTTGAGGATGAGGTTACAAATGGATATGAACCAAAGTCTATATCCAACATTGAGCCTTGTGCCCCCTCTGCAAGAATCTTTTTGTTGTCTGTTAGGAATTTGTTTACAACATACTCCCCATCTATAAGGTTAAACGAGCGCATATACTCTATTGCTTCAAGCCACTCTGCTTCATGCTCCTCCGCATTGTATGCAAAGTCATATTGCTTTAGGAATACTTTGTGCTTGTTTTTTAGTGCGGTGAACCTTGCGGCAAAGTCTGCAGTTAAGATGTCTCCCACACGCAAGCCGTTTCTTCCTGTCTTGTCCATATAGGTAGGGCCTATCCCTTTGAGGGTGGAACCAATCTTGGATTTACCTTTTGAGGCCTCGGATGCCGCATCTATTATTCTGTGTGTAGGCAGAATGAGATGTGCTTTCTTTGAAATCATAACACGCTCCCTTACAGGGACACCCATTGCTTCTATCTCCTCACATTCATGCTTAAATATAATTGGGTCTATAACAACACCATTACCAATTACATTAACTGCTCCTTTGCGGAAAACTCCCGATGGAACGCTGTGAAGAACAAATTTTTTACCCTCAAAATGAAGGGAGTGACCCGCGTTAGGGCCGCCTTGGAATCTTGCAACAACAGGATAGGACGCAGCAAGCACATCAACAATCTTGCCTTTGCCCTCGTCTCCCCATTGAAGACCAAGAACTACATCAACTTTCATGTTCAGTTTTATAATTTTATTGTGCTATAAAAATTTAAAATGAAAAACCTGAAAACCTTGTTTTTAGAATGGCAGGTCGTCTGAACCGTCTCCCTCATCTGCAAAATTCACAGGAGCAGATATAGGTTGTTGGTTTGGTTGCTGATACCCCCCGGCCGGTGCAGCAACCTGCATATTGCTTGCAGGGTTGTCTGCCTTTTTGCCAAGCAGCCTAATATTGTCTGCAATAATCTCGGTGGTGTATCTGGTCTGCTGGTTCTGATCTTGCCACTGTCTGTAACGAATCTTCCCTTCAACCATAATTTGAGTACCTTTCTTTATGAACCTTTCGGCCACATCTGCATTTGAGCCCCAGCATACAATGGTATGCCACTCTGTCTGATCTACCCAGTTGCCGGTTTTATCTTTAGCTCTATCACTTGTGGCAAGTGAAAAGTTTGCCACTGTTCCCCCCGAAGGCAGGTGTCTCACATCCGGATCCTTGCCCACATTTCCAATTAAAATTACCTTGTTGAATGACATATCATTTGTTTTAAAATTAACTCTCAAATGTAGATATATTTTTTAAGATACTGCGTAAAAAGTTATCAACAATTTGGTAAACTCAGAATTTCAAAGGGCTACGCCCCGGCTGTCATAAATTAAAGGATACCCCGGCCAGGATGTTAAGAGGTCTTATCCCATACGAGCAGGAGAACTCCTGAAGCCCATTGATGACAGAATAAGCATATACATGTTGATTCAGTATGTTACGGGCTGCAACATTAATTTCAACACCCTTGCCAAGACGGTAAGCAAGCGAAGCATCAAGCAGCACTGTGTTCTTTGTCTGCGTAGATGTAAGCATGGTAAAATAATGCTCGGCTGCAATTTTCAAATCAAAATTGGAGACCGGAGTTATATTGAAAGATAATGTGTGGTTGAAATTATCCTTGGAATCTCTTTTTCCGCTTCCCGACAAGTCAAGAATATTATGAACATAGTACAATTTGTACTCCATTCCCAACCATCGGGAAAAACGGCCGGAAAACATTGGTGCAAAGGAGAAGGTCTGAGACCTGTATGGGGTACGGACACCATTCTGCAGAGTTGATGTAGATGAATAATCCCTGTAGGTAACAGATGCCCCCACCTTTCCGTTTATACCGTATATACCCACACTTCCGCTTATGGTTGCATACCAACTATCACCACGGCTTGGAGCATACTCCGTTCCCAATATAATGTAATTCCCAAGGAAATCTTGTGTTGACGATGTTTGATAAATATTCCAACTCCTGCTTACAACACCATCTATATACAGCATATTTATAGGATCCTTAAAATTAATATGTCCTGTTACACTATAATAATGGTTCAACTTACTATTTGTAGAACCCGTCTTAAGATACCTGTAATTCCGCAATATATAACCGGTGTACATGTTATGTATATCCAAATCCAAGTCAGAGGCACTTCCAAGTATTTCAAAGCTAAGTTTTGGAAGCGGTTTATATCTAAGGAAACCAGATGCCTTATACTTAAAGTGGTCTGTATCAACACCCTTGTACTTTGACCAACCAATTGGCAATGACAGTTTGATGTCCCAAGTCTTGGAATGATATTCCATATTCGGCTTTATGTACGGGTGTATAAACGAAGCATAATGATTGTTGCTGAACACAGACGTATCTGTATCCTCCGGAGCTTTTATACCATTAAGAAAACTATCCAAAGACCGCACCGATGCTTCCAATCCGGTAGAAACGCCTATTGTCATCCCATCTGCCACTATGAAGTCAGAAGAGATGTAAGTATTTGTATTATAATCTATAACCTCTATTGATTGATGCTGAATATCATCTTCGGAGCGTAAAACTGTCAAAGTTTGATTAAAATGAGAAAAATCATTATGTGATTCTACTGTAAAGGCTCTTTTTCTGCTCTTTTTAATATATTTTAAATCATCGTTCACCAACAGATAAGGAAGAGATGTCTTTTGGGCGTTTGGGAACTCCCCGCTTGTCGTTGTCTTTGCATTGGCAAATTCGCTCTCTAAGGTCAAGACATTACGGAAATAATACTCCTTGGTATTAGCTTCGCCCTCAACTTGTGCCTGTAATCTATGTTTACGAGTCCTGGCAGTTTCGCTTTCGTTAACTGTTTTAACATTATCATTAAAATAATAAGTGGTAGAGGATTCATTCCACGATTCCAATTTATCATAAAGATATGAAAGGGATGATTTGACGTTCCAATCTTTTTTCAACTTCCATAAATTGGAGGTATTAAAAAGGGCTGTAGTATTAAATCTAACGCGGAGTTCATCAAGAGGAGCATTTCTTGTGCCTACAGAGATAAATTCATTGGCTTGTACCTTTATAGGGCGGTTGTTGCTACTGCTTTTTATTTGCAGTTCCTTAGAAAGATCTTCTCCCGTGTTATTTGTCTTTATATTGTTAATGCTGTTCCATTTTGGAGCCACCCTCATACGAAGGAGATTCAGATTCCATAATGCCTCCGGCTTTGCAGTTACACCACCGACCAATTTGGCAGAACCAATCCATTTGCCTCTTGCATGCTCTCTTAACGACAGATTGATTGCAGGCTTGGTTTTAGTGGCAACCTCTGCCAAGGCACGTATAGGTTGATGCCTTTCCATTATCTCAACCGTCTTGATATCTTTGGCAGACAGATTTTCTGTAAGCAGCGAATACCTGCCTCCAAGCATATCCAGACCCTCTATATAAAGGTTCTCTATCGCCTCCCCGTTGTAGTAGATGCTTCCATCTTTACGCACCTCAATTCCAGGCATTCTCTTTAGTACATCAGAAATGCTTTTGTCCTGTAATTCGGCAAAACTTTGAACATTAAACTTTATTGTATCTCCGGCCATTTTCACTTTTGGAGCACGCACTGTAATCTCATTAATCTGCATCGCCTCAACTTTCATCATAATATCCATATTGCCGCTCGTCTCTACAGGAAGAATTTTAGTAGCATATCCGAGCATAGACACTTTCACAGAATCAGTCTTGGATGGTAATGCGCGTAATTTTAAAGTAAATAACCCTTGAGAATTGCTGACCGCATATTCAGGCCCCTCTTTATCCCCATGCAGATACAATACAACAGCACCTATCAAAGGCCCTTCTCCATCATATATCTTACCTTTCAGCACAAAACCGGAGTCTTGTGCTGAAAGAGATATGTTAAAGATGCTAAAAAAAACTATGAATATATATATTATCCTTTTCAAAACCAATTACTTAAAATTAACCTCCTAAAAAATAGAATCTCATATAACTTCACTCCCCCTCTAC
>CAVIKQ010000034.1:10893-13311 GCA_963643305.1 Eggerthellaceae bacterium | reverse complement strand
GATTCAATTTACTTACATTCCTGTTTTGCAATATATCTTTTGTAGCATCTTTCTCTTACAATATTTTTCATAACCTTGCTTCTGATATTTCTCTTGGAAAGAGAGCAATTCCGGGCTTGCTATAATGACTTTAAAATAAGGCTGTTAGCAGCGTCTACAACAGAAGTGTCTAAAGAAGCAAGATAGATGCGTGTAGTATTTTCGGAGTCGTGTCCTAATGCTTCGCTTATAGTGGAAATGGGGATATTCTTGCTTTTGGCTATACTTGCCCAGGCGTGACGTGCAACATAACTTGTAAGAGGAATGGTGAGCCCCAAATGCCTTCCCAACTTCTTTAGGTTGTCATTAACAAAATGGGATGCATTTTTGTATTGTTGCCACTCATCTGTGTTAATGTCTTTGATTATTGGAAGCATATATGGTGTCTCGGTGGTGTTGTATTTGTTGATAATCTCCTGCATAGGTTCTTCCCATTTGATGAATAGTTGCTGGTTGGTCTTGTGCCTACGGTATGACAGAATGCCGTTCTGCAAATTTTTCTTCTTTAGAAATGCAATGTCAATGAATGACATTCCCCTTGTGTAAAATGAGAACATGAATATATCTCTGGCAAAATCCATTTGAGGGAACAATGTAAGGTTAAGATCCTGTATCCGGCGGATTGTTTTCATTGGAACGGCCCGTTTTACGGTTTTGTCAATGCCTGTATATACATGTTTGAACGGGTTACGTTGCACGGCCATACCCTTTTCAACTGCAAGGTTGTAGATGGCACGCAGTCCTCGCATATAATAAGAGGAGGTGTTTGGGCATATTCCTCTTGCTTTAAGAAAGGTTTCATACTTCATCATAAGGGTTGAATCTATTTCATCTAAAAGAATCTCTTTTTCCCCCGCAAAACGTTCAAAACTGTTCATTATTACAGTGTATCGCTCGGCGGTACGGGTCTTGCCTATCTGTTTCAGTTGCTGTATAAGTGTCCATGCGAAAGAGCTTACATCTCCGGCTTCATAGGGGTTAAGGTATAGTCTCACTACATCGTTGGCGGTATAAGGAAGGCCTGTGCGTTCTAATCTGGCAACAATGCTTTTAAGTCGTGCCGTATCGGTCTCAATCTGCCTTTGTATTGCCAACAGATATGAGAGCCGGCTTTGCCCGGCATTTGGTGGCAGGAGCACTTTTGTGTGCTGTTTGTCCCACTCCTTAGGCAAGAGTTTGTATTTGGTACTAATCTGCCTTGGCACACGTTTGTGAATTACCTGATAGAATAATGTGCCCTCCCTTGATGGAACAGAAGAGGCACGGAAGGTTACTTTTACTGTAGTCATTGTTGATATTTTAATTGTTTGGTGTTTGGAAATCTTTAGGGGGAATAATTTGCCAACAGGAGAGCCAATACAGGTAGATTGTAGCCATAGAAAATGTATTACGCTGTTATGTACGTAAAAAGTATGTAACTGCTTGTTTCTAATCTGGTTCCTCTGTATCTTGGCAAGCGGTAAAAATTTTCTACAGATTTTGCCACAGACTTTACAAGGATTAGAGCAGTTTTAAAAAATAGGCCAAAATTAGGCAAGTTATTTAACTATTAGTTTGTTTATGGGTATGGTAGAGGAGAGAGGATTACGGTTATGTATCTCTGTATTGTTTGTGGCTATGGCTGTGTCTGCTATGGCTCAACAGAAAGATGGCAATGATTTTACAGCACGTAGTGCCGTTGAAAAGTTTTACAACCTTAATAAAGAGCGTATAGAAACCAATTACAAAAGTCTGTTCCCAAATTCTATTTCATTGGAGGAGAGTGCAGAGGATACAGACCGGTGGATGCAGGAATATTCCGGCAATGTGTCATCTATGGATGATATAGGGGAGGAGTATCTGAACAATTTGGAATTTTCAATAAAGGAGTACTTTATTAATAGGGCAAACTTTGCGGTGAGCAGACAGAAATCCATAAATAAGGTATCGGACAAAGAACTTAGAAGATTATTGTTCCTTACAGAATATCAGATTTGCAACTTTATTGAATACAGAAAAAAAAGCGGGCTGATTCTCTCTGTACGGGAGCTATCCTCAGTTAGGGGCTTTAATGATTATATTGCCTGTTTCTGTGCTGTTCTGTTCAGCTTTCCAAATGAGGATGCCAATCTGTATAGTACGGTTTTGGCGGCTTTAGAGCATTATAATAATGACAGAAACAGCTGTTTTGAGACAAAATTGAGATATTCTCCGCAAAAGTATATGAGATTAAGACAGCGTGCCGCATACTCATTTAAATCTGGGGTAAATATTTCGGCAGGAATCTTTTGCGAGAATGATGCCGGTGAGGGTGGCAACTATTTTTGGAGGCTTTGGAGTGCCCAAGCCAAAACACAGGCAATGAATATGGCTTATGGCGAGTCTGCCGGAGATTTGCAA
>CAVIKQ010000034.1:0-10883 GCA_963643305.1 Eggerthellaceae bacterium | reverse complement strand
TATCAGCAGAGCATATCCGTTTAAAAGGTCTTAAATTGGGATTTACAGCAGGGGATTTTAGGGCAGCATTCGGATATGGATTGATTCTTAGGCAGGGGTTAAACTTTACCAATTACATGCAGCCCATCTCATTTGTCTCTAACAGCAACAGAATTATGCCGTATAGCGGTTCTGATGAGAATGATTATTTTAGGGGTGTTGCCATTTATGCTTCTGCTCCCAAACAGAATATCTCTTTCTCCTGTTTTTATTCTGATAAAGCCATTGATGCAAGGATTAAGGGTAACGGTTACAGTTCTATACTTACAGAGGGTAAGCATAATACCCCGTCTCTTTTTGCTACAAGAAAAACGCTTGGAGAAACGGTGTGCGGAGCCAATCTAAGTAAGGAGTATAGCAGGGCAAGAATTGGTGTTACGGCTGTAGCAAGAGGTTTGAATCTGCCATATACAGGCAAATTGAACTATTATAACGGATACAGACATTATAATCAATTTGTCTGCAATATTGGAATTAACTGGCTATATCTGGTTGGGTCTGCAATGATTTTTGGAGAGGCGGCTTATTGTGCCAATATAGGTAGCGGAGGAGCGGTAAAGGGGTTTGAAACTCCAAAAAGTGAAAGATTTGCCGCTCTGTGCGGTGCTTATTTGAGAATTGGAGATGATATTGAGCTAACGTTAGGGCTTAGGTATTATGGTGTGAGCTACATAGCTCCATTCTCCGGAGCATACAGCACTGTTGGAGATATATACAACCAGCGTGGAGCATTTGTCTCATTTTTCAAGCCGGTATTCGGCTCTCTTAAATTGGGTTTGTTTGCAGATTATACTCTTTATCCCTTTCCCCGTTACAGGCTCCCATACAGGACGAGCTCCTTTAAGATTATGACAGGTTTGGAAAACTATGCCAATGGTTTTGGATTCAACTGGAATATTAGAGGGGTGCTTTCATCAACCCCTTTCAAGACAAAATTGTATATGAGGGGGATGGGAAGATATAAGTTTGGTACTCTGTCTGTTACCGGCAGGGGAGAGGCCGGTGTGGGATATGGAGCAGCGCAGCTGGGTACAGATTATTTGAGCCATGGCAAAGGGTTAAGGGTCTCTGTTGGGGCAGTGTGCTACAGCGTAAATGAGTGGGAGAACAGGATATATATGTATGAGGCAACACTGCCGGGAACGTATGGCAGCAGATTGTTGTACAAAAAAGGCTTTGCCGGATACCTCTATCTCATGGCAAGGCCTTTTAAATGGTGTAAGTTCTATTGTAAGTATTCTGCTCCCAACGGTTATGTGATGTTTGGGGCAGATTTTAGTACTCGCTGAGAATAACCCCGGCAGTTGCCGCAAGCATCAGGCTTTTTTAATCTTTAGTTTTTTGCCCGGATAAATCTTGGAGTTTTTACTAAGATTGTTCAGCCTTAGCAGGTCGTTAAGGCTTACTCCCGGGAATTTATGTGCTATGCCAAGCAGTGTGTCCCCTTTCTTTACTGTGTAATAGACATAGCCTCCGGAACTGCTTGTAGGGGTGTTGTTTACGTTGCTGTTTTTGCTATTGCTCCCGGTGTTGTTGCTTGCTACGTATGTTGTCCCTTTTTTGATAATGATTCTTTGCCCAATGCGCAGGGTAGATCTGCTGTTCAGGTTGTTCCACTTCATTAGGTTAGAGAGTTTTACTCCGTGTATCTGGGCAATCCTGCTTAATGTCTCCCCTTTTTTTACTTTATGATAAATTGTGGAACCAGATGAAGATGCTATGTGCGAGTCTTTAATCTTTTTAAATACTATAGGGTTAAAGAAAACAGAGTCTTTATAGTTGTACACTGTATCCTCTACCTCAACAAATGCGTTGGTGTATTGATATGGCAGTTTCAGCAGCTGAACCCCCTCGTTTCCGGGTATAATGTCTTTTGTATATTGTGGATTGTAATATCTCAGTTCATCTACAGGGATGTTAATACACTCTGCAATCTGCTGAAAGTGCAGGTTCTTTTTAATCTGGAACGTGTCTAAATGGCTTGGTATTGGGCAAGGCTGAGGTATAATGTTGTAATCTTTGTAGTAGTTGAGCGCGTACAGTGCTCCAACAAATGCAGGTACATATCCTCTTGTCTCTCTTGGCAGATAAGGATAAATATCCCAAAAATCTTTTGAACCGCCCGCCCGTTTGATTGCCTTGTTTACATTGCCCGAACCGCAGTTGTATGATGATATGGCCAATGCCCAGTCTCCAAAGATAATATATGCGTCTCTCAGATATTTTGCTGCGGCATGTGTGGCTTGAATGGGGTCTAATCTTTCATCTACAAATGAGTTGATTTTAAGATTGTACTGCAGGGCTGTTCTGTACATAAACTGCCAGATGCCTCTTGCATTTGCTGTAGACACCGCTACAGGGTTAAGGGCAGACTCTATAATAGCAAGGGCCTTAATCTCTTTTGGTATGCCGTACTGGTCAAATATCTCCTCAAAAACCGGCAGGTAATAGCTGCTCAGCCCAAGTATTCTTGGCATTTTGCTGCGAAACTTCTCTGTGTAAAGGATAATATATCTTCTTACAACATCGTTGTATGGGATGGGGATAAATGAGTTCATCTTCTTGAGGTTCTCAATGTAAACTGCATCGGGAATATTGGATGTAAGGACCAAGCTGTCTATGTCTACATTGAGTTCTCTTGTTATTCCAAGGCTTTCTCCAAGTTTGGTGCTCCTGTGGTTGTACCACATGTTGAGCAGGCTGTCTGAATTGCATCCGGGGTCTATATCATTGTATTCTTCGTTGTCGAGATAATAAAATGTGCCGGAGTTTATGGAGTCTACGAGATCTGTAGTGTCTGCAAAGGCTATACTTCCCCCTTCGAGCACAAGTTTCATGGAGTCTATGATTTTCTGTAGAGAGTCTCTTTGTAAAAGAAGGCTCTTCTTGGTATCTTTTTTTACTTTCGGATGAAGAATATTTATGTTATTTGCTGTTAAGTATGAGCCTGTTGCAATAAGCATAAATAATGAAAGGAGTGTAAGTCTAATCCTGCGCATCTTATATTGTCTAAAAGTTAAAATTCAGTCTTACTCCAACGGCCTGCGGACAGCTCCATCCTGCTATATAGCTGTTACCCGGGCTGTTGGATAAATTTAATGTGTTAACCGGTTCTATGAATCCGGGCTGTATATTAAGTGATATGTCATCGTTTACATCAAAGTCGCCAAAGTGTGCAAAGACACTTGCATCTACAATGTTAAGTACATATATCAAAGCGGTGGCAACTACGGAGTAATCTCGTAATCGTCTAAAGGAGTCTCTGTACCATTTTAGGTTGTCTGCTGTCTGATGGCCTGTGTAACCGCCACCCTCTGTAGCGGCCTGTATATACAAATCTTTGTATCTTTTATACTGCTTCTGGTTGTATGCCCAACAGTAGCCGCTTATTGCAAAACCTCCGTAAAAGATAGGTATTTTCCAGTAATCACCGTTTTTTGCCTGTCCTAATCCGGGCAGCAGTGCTGAGTATAATGATGATTTTGCCGGTGTGGAGTTGCTGTATGAGCTGTATGATGTAATGCCGTCTATGAGCTGCCCCCAGTAGGAGAGCACCGCTCCTGCTACAAATATATCTCTGCTGTTCTTGTACGATTTTTTGCCTGTAGACTGATATTTTACATTGCTGTACACAGCTCCCCCTATGCATCCGCCCAATGTGCCGTAGACTATTGGGAGTTTCCAGTAGTCTCTGTTGTATATCTGAGAGGTACCGGGGAGAATCATATCCCCAATGGTAAGTCTTGTTATATCAACGGAGTCTTTATGTGCCAATGATTTGAAATATCTTCCAAGAGTGTATGAGGGCTTCTTTTTTACATACTCCTCACTGTTTTCATTATTGTTGCTGTTGTTGTTTGACTGATTGCTGCCGGGAGGTCCTGCCTGGTTGTATGTGTTGAATTGGGCATGCGAAACAGACGGTACTAACATCAGCAGCACTCCAATGAGAAGCAGATATATGTTCTTTCTCCTGTACACCTCTTGTTATTTGATTTTTTCCAATGCCTCTATAAAGCGTTCTATCTCGCTGTCGTTTTTAAAGCGGATGGTCATGCTGCCGTTCCCCTTTGTGCCGCGTTTTATAGATACATTGTTGTTAAAATATTTTCCTACAAGCTCTATGGCTCTAAAATATTTATCGGGAAGGTCATTAATATTTACAGGTTTATCTCCTCTCTCGTTCAGCTTTTTGATTTTTGTTTCTATCTGACGTACAGAGAGATCCTGCTCTATTATCTGGTTGGCGTATTTTACCTGCGTCTTTGGGCTGTCTATTCCCAACAGGGCTTTGGCATGCCCCATTGAGATGCGCCCGGCACGTATGGCAAACTGTATCTCGGCGGGGAGTTTTAGCAGACGCAGATAGTTTGTAACGGTGGCTCTTTTTTTGCCAACACGGTCTGCCATCTCCTCTTGGGTCAGATTGCACTCATCTATAAGTCGTTGGAAGCTTAAGGCTATCTCTATTGAATCCAAGTCCTCTCTCTGTATGTTCTCAACTATGGCAAGCTCCAACATCCCCCTGTCGTCTGTCTTCTTTATGTAGGCCGGTATAGACTTCAGCCCGGCTGTCTTAGATGCTCTGAATCTTCTTTCTCCGCTAATTATCTGGTACTTGCCGTCTTCTGTAGGCCTAACAGTTATTGGCTGGATTACTCCCAACAGTTTTATGGAGCCGGCTAAATCTGCTATGGCCTCTTCGTTGAATTCTGTTCTTGGCTGATACGGATTGGGTACTATTTTGTCTAACGGTATCTCCAAGGAGTCTGTGAGTAACTGTTCCTTGTTTGTTCCCGATGTCGATTTTTCAGATTCAACGGCATTTCTGTGTGCGTTTCTTTGAATCTCGTTGGCGTCTGCTATGAGTGCGCTTAACCCTTTTCCTAATCCTGTCTGTATCTTTGCCATTTCAGATTATCTATTTTCTATATCACTAAAGGACTCCTGTTTGGATACTATCTCCTTTGCAAGGTTCATGTAGTTGTTAGAGCCGTTGGAGAGTGCATCGTAAAGAATTACAGGCTTGCCGTGGCTTGGTGCCTCGCTCAGCCTTACATTTCTGTTAATGACTGTCTTAAAGACCATCTCTCCAAAATGATGGTTAACCTCTGCTACAACCTGGTTGGCTAACTTTAATCTTGCATCGTACATTGTAAGGAGAAAACCCTCTATCTCCAATTGCGGATTGAGCCTGTTCTGTACTAATTTTACTGTGTTGAGCAGCTTGCCCAATCCTTCTAACGCAAAGAACTCGCACTGTACAGGTATTATTACAGAATCTGCGGCAGTGAGTGAATTTATGGTTATAAGCCCCAAAGAGGGGGAGCAGTCTATTATTATATATTCGTACTCCTCTTTGAGCGCAGAGATGGCATTCTTTAAAATACTCTCTCTGTTGTCTAAGTTAAGCATCTCTATCTCTGCACCTACAAGGTTTATGTGAGAGGGAATCACTTTAAGGTTCTTTATCTCTGTACTGAGCACTATCTCCTCTGCTGTCCTTTGGCCAATAAGCAGTTCATACAGTGTCTTCTTGTCTGATGAATCGGGGTCAAAATTAAGTCCCGATGTTGTATTGGCCTGAGGGTCTGCATCGATAAGCAATGTCTTCTTTTCTATGACAGCCAAGGATGCTGCAAGATTAATAGCTGTAGTGGTCTTACCAACTCCCCCCTTCTGATTTGCGATTGCTATTACTTTTCCCATATTCAAACTGCGTGAAAGATTAAAGGTAGCCCCAAGGCAGGGGCTCTTAACTCGCAAAAGTACTAAATCTTTTGGAATGGGAGCAACAATTAAAAACAGTTTCTTAAATTTGCGTAACTTTTTTGAGGATTAATAAAATCTTAATATACAGATGAGAGATGATGTCTGGATGGTTATTGTTAACCCAAAGGCCGGGAGCGGACGTGGTTTAAAGGACTGGCCTGTAATCTCTAACCAGATGTACGATAGCGGTTTGAGCTTTACATGCGTGTTTACTGCACATAAGTATCATGCTGTTGAGCTAACGGTTAAGGCTATAAATGACGGGTTTAGGAATATTGTTGCCGTTGGGGGAGATGGTACTATCCACGAGGTTGTAAACGGTATATTCATTCAGAATATAGTACCTACAACAGATATAAGTTTAGCGGTTATTCCAACCGGTACGGGCAATGACTGGATTAGGATGTACGGTATCTCAAAGACCTATTCGGAGGCGGTTAAGTCTCTTGCGGAGAAAAGGAGCATATTGCAGGATGTGGCTAAGGTAACATTCTATGAGACAAGGGTAAAGCATGTGAGGTATATGGCAAATGTTGCGGGGCTTGGATATGATGCTGTAGTGAACCTTAAATATAATACCCTGAAGGATGAGGGGAAACAGGGGAAGATGCTCTACCTGAGAAGTACATTCAATACATTCATGAAGTTCCGTTCCAAACATTTTAAGATAACTGCAGATGGCAGACCGTTTTATGAGGGGATGGTCTTCTCCGGGGCTGTTGGTATTGGGCAGTATAATGGAGGTGGTATGCAGCAGACTCCAAATGCTCTTGTCAATGACGGGCTTATGGATCTGACCATAATAAGGAAGATGTCTAAGTTGCGTGTATTGCGTAATTTTAGGCTGTTGTATTCGGGAAATATCTATTCAAATCCCAAGGTAATCTTTACTCAGGCAAAGGGGATAGAGATCTCTACTGTTCCCCAAACCCGTATAGAGATAGATGGTGAGGCTGTTGGCTTTTCACCGTTTTCTTTTGAGCTTGTACCGCACTCCATTAGGGTGGTGGTAGGTTCTTCTTACAAAGAGGATACTTATATAGAAAAAGAGGCTTGACTAATATTAGTCAGCCTCTTAACTTTCTAAGTGGTGTCACCAGGAATCGAACCGGGGACACAAGGATTTTCAGTCCTTTGCTCTACCAACTGAGCTATGACACCATTGTTTCGTTTGGGACTGCAAATGTAGGCATTTATTTCAAATTGCCAAAATTTTGTCTGCATTTTCATCTTTTTTTTTCACATTTGTACTCAAAAGAGAGTGTAAACGCAGAGAGCAGAGATGAGTATAGATAATAATCATATAGAGATAGATGGCAGTTTGGATAATCGGGAAATTGGTCCCGATACATCTTTGGTAAATGTTATTGTGCCTGTTAAATACTCATCGTCTGCAACATATATTGTTCCGCAACAGTTTCTGCACTCTGCTGTTACAGGTAGTTGGGTTGAGGTTGATTTTGGGGGGAGATCTGTTAAGGGGGTTGTTGTTGATGCGGCAAAACCGTCTCCAAAGATAAAATACAAGGCAATAACAAAATTGCTTCCGTACACGCCTGTAAGCAGAAACGAGATTCTATTCTGGCAACAACTTGCGGAGTATTATATGTGTACTCCGGGAGAGGTTCTAAATGCGGCATATCCTGGCAGTTGGTTCAAACAGGAGGAGGTTAGGTCTAATAAAACTCCACAGAAGTTTTTGGCAGAGGCCGGTAGTTTAGAGGAGATAGAGATAAATAGTTTATCGGGAAGTCAGGAGATAGCATATAATAGTATAAAGGATGAGATAGATGCAAGGCCGGTATTGCTGAACGGTGTTACAGGCAGCGGAAAGACGGAGATTTATATTAACCTTGCTGTAGAGACGATGAGGCAGGGTAGGCAGGTTCTCTTTATGGTACCGGAGATTTCGCTTAGCAGACAGTTGCAGATGAGGCTGAAAAAGCTGTTTGGAAAGAGGGTTGTAACGTATCACTCGCAGCAGACCCCTGCAAACAGGCATTTTGTTGGGAAATTGCTGCAATATAGGGGCGCTGATGGTGATAATATCCCTCTTGTTGTATTGGGAACGCGCTCCTCTCTATTCCTGCCATATAGTAATCTCGGTCTTGTAATTGTTGATGAGGAGCACGATAGCAGCTATAAGCAGACAGAGCCTAATCCGCGTTACAACGGACGGGATGCCGCGCTGATGTTGGCAAAATTGCATAATGCCAAGATAATATTGGGTTCGGCAACTCCCTCTTTGGAGACGCTGTATAATGTATATGCTAACAAATATGCTTTGGTAGAGCTTAACCAGACATATTATGGTGCAACTGCTCCAAAGATAACGGTTATAGATACGCTTAAAGCTCGCAAGACCAAACAGATGGTTGGCAATTTCAGCCGGCAGCTTATTAATCTGATGAAGCGAGAGATAGAGGCAGGAGGACAGATTATGCTATTTAGAAACAGACGGTCATATTCTCCTCAAATAGAGTGTTTTGATTGTGGTACTTCTCCTGTTTGCCCACACTGTAATGTGCATCTCAGCTACCATAAAGCTACCGATACTCTAATTTGTCATCATTGTGAATACACAAGAGCCTTTAGCCATAAATGTGAATCTTGCGGCGAGTCTGATTTTATATATCGCGGAACAGGTACAGAAAGAATTGAGGAGGAGCTTGCCGTGTTGTTTCCAAATGTTAGTATTGCACGCTACGATGCAGATTCTGCCAAAAGCATAAAATACCAGAAAGAGACACTTAAAGCCTTTACAGAAGGGGAGATAAGGATACTTGTGGGTACCCAAATGGTAAGTAAAGGTTTTGATTTTCCTCATCTTAGTATGGTGGTTGTAATGCAGGCAGAAACCATGGTAAGCCTCGAAGATTTTAGAGCAGACGAAAGAGCCATGCAGCTGCTCAGGCAGATTATGGGTAGAACCGGCAGACGTGAAAAACAGGGCGCATTTGTAATCCAGACCTCTTGTGCAGATCATCCTGTTTTCAAAACATTTGTAAAAGAGTTTGAAGGGCTCAATATCAATGGTGATAAGTTTAAAGAGTATATGCTCCAACTCCTTAACGAGAGGAAAAAATTTGAATTTGCTCCATTTGTACGGATGGTAAAGATAGTCATAAGGCATAAAAATTCTACCAAGTTAACATCTATATGTGCCGATGTAAAAAATCTCTTGATAAACAATTCTCAATCTATTCAATATGTTGAACTTACAGGCCCTTTTACCCCTGTAATAGATAAAATTAGAGGTGAATATATCAAATGTTTCTATCTTAAATTTGCCCGTAACAATCATTTGCAAGATGGTAAGCGTGCGTTAATGAGTTTGTTGAGGGGGGGGAGGGGGAGTGCTGTTGTTTTAATAGACGTTGATCCATTGTAAAAACTAAATAAATGGGCAATTACTGTGTTATGCTTGCCTCGTATATCCTCACATACGTTTTAGTATGCTGCGGTATACTCGGCTTCGCATGCCTTGTACTTGCCACATTTATTTAATTTTTATTAGGCTGCGGTAATGTGCAATTACTTTTTAAGCGGAAAAAGTCGGTTCTGCTTGGATTAAATTGGATTATTCTGTAACTTAGCGGACGCGTTGGGAAAGTACTAGCCTGCTTTGCGGCGCATCTCTAGCCTATTATTGTCATAACGAAAATCAGATATTATGTAAATATTTGGTTTTCATAATTTTTAACGCTTGTTATGATTTTTACAGCAGAAAATGTACTCCTCATAGGATCTGTACTGCTCTTTGTGAGCATAATTTTAGGAAAAACAGGATATAAGTTTGGTGTGCCATCTTTGCTTATGTTTCTATTTGTTGGAATGTTGTTTGGCTCAGATGGAATAGGTCTCCAGTTCCACAACGCAAAAGAGGCGCAATTTATAGGAATGGTTGCTCTTAGTATTATTCTTTTCTCCGGCGGTATGGAGACAAAGATTAAAGAGATAAGACCTGTACTTGCCCCCGGAATAGTACTCTCTACAGTGGGGGTGTTTTTAACGGCTCTCTTTACCGGATTGTTTATATGGTGGCTATCGGGAATGAGCTGGTCTAACATATATCTTCCCTTAACAACATCGTTGTTGCTTGCATCTACGGTTTCATCTACAGATTCGGCCTCTGTATTTTCTATATTGGGTTCGCAGAAGATGAAACTTAAAAATAATCTGAGACCTCTGCTCGAACTGGAGAGCGGTAGTAATGACCCAATGGCATATATGCTTACCATTGCGCTTATACAGTTTGTTAACAGTAATGGAGCTATGGGTGTGGCAGGTGTATTCATATCGTTTATAATCCAGTTTGCGGTTGGTATAGGAGCCGGATATTTCTTGGGCAAACTTGCCGTACATATATTGAATAAGGTTAATATAGACCTAAAGGCACTTTATCCTATTCTATTGCTGGCATTCATCTTCTTTACATTCTCATTTACAGACCTGTTGCACGGAAACGGATACCTTGCGGTATATATTGCCGGTATGATGGTGGGGAACAGTAAGATAATGCACAGAAAACAGATTCTTACATTTATGGATGGTCTTACCTGGCTGTTCCAGATAATAATGTTCCTCTGTTTAGGGTTGCTGGTAAACCCTCACGAGATGCTTAATACAACACTTGTTGCTGTTTTGATAGGTGTGTTTATGATAGTGGTAGGGCGTCCGTTAAGTGTGTACCTCTGTATGCTGCCTTTTGGCAAGAGATTTACAAACAACAGCAGACTGTATGTCTCGTGGGTAGGATTGAGGGGCGCAGTTCCTATTATCTTTGCAACCTATCCTGTGGTTGCCAATGTAGAGGGGGCAGAGGTTATATTTAATGTTGTCTTTATGATTACATTAGTCTCGTTGCTTGTTCAGGGTACAACAGTATCCTCTGCAGCTCGTGCGCTTAAATTGGATATGCCGTTGGAGGAGAATGAATCCGATTTTGGAGTTGAAATATCGGATGAAATAGATACAGACCTTAAAGATATGGTACTTACAAAGGAATCGCTTAAAGATGGTGATACCTTAAAGGAGATGCAACTTCCAACCGGAACATTGGTGATAATGGT
>CAVIKQ010000033.1:10377-13493 GCA_963643305.1 Eggerthellaceae bacterium | reverse complement strand
CCTTTACACTATACAGTTAAGATTCAATTAAGATTTAAAAAACCGCAAGAAGCTGTGCCGTAACCCAATCGGAACCCAATACAACCAACGAAGCCAGCCCAAAGAATCTGTTTCACAACAAAGACCTCACGCTGACTTCCTATATAAAAACAAACCGTATAATTACTCTGCAAATATATAAAATTTTTTTCTACAACAAAAAATAATTTTTATCAATTACTATAATTTTTTAAAAAACTCCCTGCAACAGGCCGCAATACACTCCTGTTGAGACACCGTAAGCTCCGTATGCATAGGAAGAGACAATACCGTTTTAGACAACTCTCCCGATATCTCCAATCCAACAGGCCTCACCGCAATAGCCTTAAAAGCCTCCTGCTCATCTAACGAAAGCGGATAGTAGACCATAGATGGTATTCCGCTTCCCGACAGATACTCTTTAAGAGCATCCCTTACAGAGACCGCAGCACCGTCTCTGTTTCTTGTTGTTCCCGGCACCTTTAATGTATATTGGTGAAAAACATGTGTAGACCGCACATCTCTGTTAGGAAGAACAACAGCCGGTTGCAGCGGAGCCAGCAACCTGTCATACACAGCCGCAGCACCCTGCCTAAGAGCCGTGTACTCTTTAAGATGCCTTAACTTAACCCTTAACACAGCCGCCTGCAAGCTATCTAACCGCGAATTGCACCCAATTATAGAGTGATGATATTTAATCCTCTGCCCATGATTGGCTATCATGCGTATTCTCTCTGCAAGAGCATCATCATCTGTAAACAACGCCCCTCCATCTCCATAGCAACCAAGATTCTTAGAGGGGAAAAAGGAGGTACACCCTATATCTCCCATAGTACCTGCCTGCCTGACAGTACCGTTGCCAAACCTATACTCTGCCCCAATTGCCTGAGCAGCATCCTCTATGACATAAAGCCCATGCTTACGGGCAAAATTCATAATCAGCTCCATATCTGCACACTGCCCAAAAAGATGTACAGGCACAACAGCCTTGGTCTTAGGGGTAAGAGCACTCTCCAACATCTGCTCTGCATTTAGGAGATGCCTGCCGGCAGAGTCTCCTATATTAAAGGTATCATAACTTACATCTACCATTACAGGAACCATTCCCAACAGCCCTATAACCTCAGCCGTTGCAACATAGGTAAACGCAGGGACAATAACCTCGTCCCCCGGCTCAAGCAGCGCCATAAGTGCAATCTGTAACGCATCCGTGCCGTTGCCGCACGGTATTACATGCTTAGCCCCGGTATATTCCTCCAACTCCTGTGCAAACAGCTGAACCTGAGGCCCATTAATAAAACCACAGGAATCCATTACCTCCCCTACCGCAGCATCTATCTCATCCTTTATCTTTGAATACTGACCTTTAAGGTCTACCATCTGAATATTTCCCATATACATATATATATTATAGTAACGCGCAAGATTATAATCACGCTCGGGCAATCAAACTCTCCCATCTCCCACCAATCTATTTTTACAATACAAAGCTATCTATTTCTTCTCATTTAATTCTTATGCAAGCTTAAAAATCAGCCGGTAAAGATAGCAAAGGGGGAGACTAACAATATCAGTCACCCCCTATATCTATTCATAAAAGTATTTAGCCCTATCTGCTTTAGGGCAAATAAACTACTTTGTCTCCTCTGCAGCAGGATAAACCTTAACAAGCTCAACCTCAAAATCGAGAGTTGAATTTGCAGGCAAGTTCGGTCCCATCTGTCTTGCGCCATAGCCCAACTCTGCAGGAATCCACAACTCATATTTGCCACCCTCTTTCATAAGCTGAAGACCCTCGCTCCAACCGGCAATAACTCTGTTCAAAGGGAATTTTACAGTCTCCCCCTTGCTATCGTCGAACACATTGCCATTAAGCAGTTTGCCAACATATTTAACCTCAACAGTATCGGTTACAGCAGGAGCAATACCTGTACCCTCTGTTATCACCTTGTACTGCAGACCGCTCTCTGTCTCAAGAACACCGCTGTTGGTCTTATTCTTCTCAAAGAAAGCTGCCTCCTCTTTCTTTGCAGCCTGGCTCTTCAACTCTGACATCTTCTCTATATAAGAGGTAATGGCTGTCATTACCTTCTGCTCAGATATAGCAGTATCTCTCCCCTCAAAAACATCCTTTATACCTCTGTTGAACTCTGCAAAATTAACAGCCGTAACGTTTGAGTTTTTCATCATTGAACCAAGAGATATACCCATGGCATAACTTGCAGAATCATACTGAGAAGTAGCAATCCCCTCAACAGGACACTTCATTCCGCTATTGCAGCAGGATGCAAAGATAAACGCACCTGCAGCGGCAATTGTCAAATTTCTTAAAACTTTCATTTCTGTAATTTTTGTTTATTTTTTGTTACAATCTATCTGTCAATGCTGTAAAACAGCACTTTGTATAATTATCTAATCTGGCTCTCATCTACAGATGCCACCCCGGGCAGAGACCGCAACCATTTAATTATCAACCCGTTTAGCAGGAGAAGTAATAACAATGGCCAACATTCCCACCAAAGCGGCAACAAAGGAGGTTGCTAAGATAGTAATTTTACCTATATTGATAATCTCCGTATTCCCCGGAAAAGCTAAATTATCTATAAATAAAGACATTGTAAAACCAATACCGGCCACAATACCCAAAGCAAAAATCTGTTTCCATTTTGTTCCATCGGGAAGAACAGCTATCCTTGTCTTTACCGCCAAGAAACTGAACAGGAATATACCTATCGGCTTACCTAAAAGCAACCCAAAGAAGATTCCAGGAACAACAGCCGGAATTGGTATCTGAAAAGCAGTCGTATCAATAACAACCCCCGCATTAGCCAAAGCAAACACAGGCATAATAAAGAAGGTAACCCATGGATGAAGAGCAAATTCAAACCTGTGCATAAGGGGATTTATCTTAACCACATTCCTGTGTATCTGATTTATTATATGTTGTTGGCGCGGATTTGCCAATACCTCTCCTCCCGAATTGCTTGCATCCCTAAACTTGGCTAACAGACATTTGAGACCGGACAGAAACCTTACCTCATTTATGGTTGTCTTTGAAGGAATTGTCATTGCAAGTATCACTCCCGATATTGTTGCAT
>CAVIKQ010000033.1:0-10341 GCA_963643305.1 Eggerthellaceae bacterium | reverse complement strand
CATGAATGCCGGACTTCCAGATAAGCCACCACAAGAGCAGCCCCGGAATAACGTATGCCAACAGATTACGCACCCCAACCCTGCCAAGAGCCAACAAAAACAGCACAACAACAAAGGCATACAGAAGCATCTGAAAATCAATACCGTGAGTAGGATAAAAAATAGCTAACACTATAATGGCACCAAGATCGTCTACAATGGCCAATGCCGTAAGGAAAATCTTAAGGCTCATTGGCGCTCTCTTGCCCAGCAACGACAAAACCCCAATGGCAAAGGCAATATCTGTAGCCATAGGGATACCCCAGCCGTTAAAGGTCTCCTCATGTGAATAATTAAAGCATGTATATATTATTGCAGGCACAATCATACCGCCAAGAGCAGCCAATATAGGGAGTGCCGCATGTTTGAATGACGAGAGTTCTCCCACAAGCATCTCGCGCTTTATCTCAAGCCCCACAACAAAGAAGAAGACAGCCATAAGAGCATCATTTATCCATGCCTCCAATGTCATCTCTATAGAAAAACTGCCAATATTCAGAGAAGCTACAGTATGCCATAATGAGGGCAACCACCCAAAGCAATCTACATTGGCCCCAACAAGAGCTATGATTGTACAGATAAGCAAAAGGACACCGCCTATCGACTCGTTATGCAGAAAAGCATTAAAAAAATTACGCATCTCCACACTGCGGGTCAATACGCTTTTAGGGAAACTATTGGCCATTTTATAATAATTTTAGATAAGATGTTTAGTTGTTTTGTTAAAGAATTGTATTCATGGATACAAATTTATAAATAAAATGGCTAATAATGTGGCATTATCTAAAATTTATTTATCGATTTCCATAAAAGAAGAGACAATTTGTAAAGCACTCTTGCTCCAACATTTGCATCAACGGCCTCCGTATCGGGAGTACCTGCAACTTCACAAAGGTCAAACCCAATAATCTCCTTACCCCTCTCAACAACCCTCTCCAAAAGATAAACAGCCTGCCTGTAACCCAATCCCCCCGGCACAGGAGTCCCCGTATTTGCACACAACGACGGTTCAAGCCCATCTATATCAAAACTTATGTACACCTTATTTGGGAGCCTCTCTATAATCTCATCACAAATCTCCCTCCAGTTGCCGCCATCATAGATACGCCTGTTTATGGCGCTGTCTGTAAAGGAGACAACCCTGCTGTCATTCTGCATTATAGCATATTCATCGGAGCAAAAATCACGCACGGCAACCTGCACCAGCCTCTTAACCTGAGGCACCCTGTTAAGAATATTGTACATTATTGAGGCATGAGAATAGGTAAACCCTTCATATGCCCTTCTCAGATCTGCATGCGCATCTATATGGAGCACCCCAAACTCCTCATGCCTCTCCCCCAAAGCCATAACAAGCCCCAAAGGAACACTGTGCTCACCCCCAACAATCCCCACAAACCTACCGGCTTCAAGCTGCTCCCTGCATACATTGTAAACCGTGTTGTTAAAGCAGCTACATGCCTCATTCACCTCATCTATAAGTCTTTGCGTTTCGCTTCCCGATAAACCGTGAGACAGACTCTCTATCACCCTCTCCGCAATCCCCCTGTTCCTCTTGCCAAAGCTGTAAAGGCTCTCATCCTGCGGCAGAGTGCCAATCTTGGCCTCCCACGCATTTGGAATATTTTCATCAAACAGGTCTACCTGAACAGAGGCATTCAGTATTGCATTGGGGCCGTCAGACGTGCCGGCCATGTAAGATGTGGTAACATCCCACGGAGCCATCAGTAGTACTATCTTAGACTCCTCTACAGAATAGGGCAGCCCAAAGAAGTTCCCATTTGGCACACCTATATCATTCGGATTAAACTCTGCCATGACAATTATCTATGCTAAGTACGGTTATACAATCCCCTCCCTTATAAGCTCATGGATATGCACCAACCCAAGATACTCATCTCCATCCATTACAACCACAGAGGTTATCTTGTTTGTCTCCATAAGCCTAAAGGCATTTACCGCCAACTCGGTCACCTGTATTGTTTTTGGGTCCTTAGACATTATATCTGCCGCTTTTAAGGTATTGAGCGGTTTCCCCTTCTCTATCATTCTTCTCACATCCCCATCTGTAATGATACCCATAAGATGTCCTGCACCATCCAATACAACCGTAGCCCCAAGCCTGTTCTGCGATATATTTATAATGGTATTCTGAATATTCTCATCGGGGCGTACAACCGGCCTCACAGACCTGTCAAACACATCCTCAACCCGCAGATACAGCCGTTTCCCCAAGGAACCTCCGGGATGATACCTTGCAAAATCCTCCTGAGAAAACCCGCGCATCTTTAACAGACATACCGCCACCGCATCTCCCATAACCAACTGTGTTGTTGTGCTCGATGTTGGGGCCAGGTTGTTTGGGCAGGCCTCCCCCGTAACCGTGGTGGGCAGTATGAAATCTGAATGCTGTGCAAGGTATGAGCTTACATTGGAAACCATTGCTATCAGCTTGTTCCCCATTCTTGCAATAAGAGGGACAAGCACCTTTATCTCCGGAGTATTTCCGCTTTTTGATATGCACATGACAATATCGTTCTGCTGAATAATGCCCAAATCTCCATGAATGGCATCTGCGGCATGCATAAAGATAGCCGGTGTGCCTGTGGAGTTCAGTGTAGCCACTATCTTGTTTCCTATAATGGCACTTTTGCCTATACCTGTTATTATAAGACGACCTTTTGAATTAAAGATTAGGTTGAGAATATCTATAAAATTATCATTTATAAAGGGCAGCAGGTTCATAACGGCATCTGCCTCCTTCTTTATTACCCCCTGTGCCAAAGATGTTAGTTCCTCTTTTAAAATAGCCATAAAATTTTTACAGTTTACTGTTCTCTACTGTGCTCTTTTGCAGAGCTAAATTAAATATTTTATCTAAAACAGCCATAAAAATTTTGACATAATTAAACTATTAGGTAACTTAGAGCCAGAAAGCGTTGGTAAGACAGACTGTTTTACCGCCATCCTATATAAATGATTATTATGGAGGTATCATCTGAAATTTTATATTCTAAACTCAAAGATTTTTTTGGATTCAGCTCTTTCAAGGGGGACCAGGAGGCAATAATAAACCATTTAATGGCAGGGAACGATGCCTTTGTGCTTATGCCTACAGGGGGAGGTAAATCCCTTTGCTACCAATTGCCGGCACTGCTCATGCCCGGTACGGCAATAGTCATTTCACCGCTGATTGCCCTTATGAAGAATCAGGTAGATGCCATAAGAGGATTCATTAACCAGAATAACGGCATAGCACATTTCCTCAACTCATCCCTTAACAAATCGCAGACACAAGAGGTAAAGGAGGATCTTTTAAACGGAACAACCAAGCTGCTGTATGTGGCTCCCGAATCCCTTACAAAAGAGGAGAATATACAGTTGCTAAAGCAGTGCAAGATCTCTTTCTACGCAGTAGATGAGGCTCATTGTATATCTGAATGGGGGCACGATTTCAGACCTGAATACAGAAAGATTCTTCCATTGGTAAACGAGATAGGCAAAGCCCCTATAATTGCCCTTACCGCAACAGCCACACCCAAGGTGCAGTCTGACATACAGAAAAACTTAGGGATGTCTGATGCTTATGTATTCAAATCTTCGTTTAACCGAAAGAACCTCTATTACGAGGTGAGGCCAAAGCTGAATGCAGAAAAAGAGATAATAAAATTCATAAAGAACAACGGCGGAAAAAGCGGTATCATATATTGCCTGAGCAGGAAAAAGGTAGAGGAGCTTGCAGAGCTGCTGAATGTTAACGGCATTAAGGCGCTGCCGTATCATGCCGGACTGGATGCTGCCACCCGTTCTGCCAATCAGGACAAGTTCTTAATGGAGGAGGTTGATGTGATTGTTGCCACCATTGCGTTTGGTATGGGTATAGACAAGCCCGATGTGCGCTTTGTGCTGCACTATAACATGCCAAAAAGCCTTGAGGGGTATTATCAGGAGACAGGAAGAGCAGGAAGAGACGGAGGAGAGGGGCGCTGCGTTGCATTCTACAGCTATAAGGATATACAGAAACTCGAAAAATTTATGCTAAGCAAGCCTATAGCCGAACAGGAGATAGGGAAACAGCTGCTTAGCGATACAATGGCATACGCAGAGTCGAGCCGCTGCCGCAGAAAATACCTGCTCAACTATTTTGGGGAGAGTTTTACAGATGACAACTGCGGTAACTGCGACAACTGCCTGTACCCACAGAAACAGTTCGAAGGCAAGGAGTTCCTGCTTACGGTTATAGAGCTTATAAAGAGCATGAAGGAGAATTTTAAGGCAGACCATCTTGCCAATATACTTGGAGGTGTTTCAAACTCTATAATAAAATCGTACAACCATAACAAATCTGAATTTTTTGGAATAAACCCAAATAAGGACCAGAGGTTCTGGCTTGCCATAATAAGGCAGGGGATAGTGTTCGGATACCTCAAAAAGGAGATAGAGAAATATGGACTTATCTATGTAACTCCGCAGGGTGAGGAGTTCTACAAAAACCCTGTATCGGTTCTGCTTACAGAGGACAGGGAGTTTGCAGACACGGATGATGACGATTCTATTGTTACAGGCTCTGTAAAGACTCATGCAGGTGGTGGCGGAGGGGACCAGAATCTGCTTGCCATGCTTAAAGATGTAAGAAGTTCTCTCTCAAAGAAACTCAAGCTGCCGTCATTTGTAATCTTTGGAGATCCTTCGTTAGAGGATATGTCTATAATGTACCCTATTACCATAGAGGAGCTTAAAAACTGCCAGGGGGTTGGCGAGGGGAAGGCAAAGAAGTTTGGGAAGGAGTTTGTTCAGCTCATTGCAAAATATGTAGAGGAGAACAACATAGACAGGCCGGCAGACTTTGTGGTTAAGACCGTTGCCAACAAATCTCTCAACAAAGTACATATAATACAGAGCATAGACAGAAAACTCCCGTTTGAGGATATTGCAAAGGCAAGAGACCTCGAAATGGATCAGTTGTTAGATGAATTGGAGGCTATTGTACATGCCGGAACAAGGATAAACATAGACTATTACATAAAGCAGGTGGTAGATGAGGATAAGATAGTTGACATATACGACTACTTTAAGGAGGAGGCTACATCCGATTCTGTTACAGATGCCCTAAAAGCTCTTGGCAGGGACTACTCGGAGGAGGAGGTAAGGCTTATAAGGATAAAGTTCCTGTCTGAATTGGGAAACTGATACAGGTAGAAAGAGGCTGCTATTTGGCAGAGAAAGAGTGTTATTTGACAGAGAAACTGTTATTTGGTAGAGAGATTGTGCCAGGTTATAGAGGTGTCTCTACCCCAATATGTCAGCTGCCGTTTGGCATAACGGCGGCTGTTTCTTTTTATAAGGTCTACGGCCGTTTCTAAATCACACAGGCCGTCTATGTAGTTGAACAGCTCCTTATACCCAACAGTATTGAGTGCCGGCATCTCCCTAAAGGCAGACAGAGCAGCAACCTCATTTACCAGGCCGTTCTCCATCATAAGGTCTACCCTGCGGTTTATCCTGCTGTACAACTCATTGCGCTCTCTGGTCAGTCCTATCTTGGTAATCTTAAACGGACGCACTTTTTTTGGGGCACTCTTCCAGTCGGAGAATTTGCGTCCTGTCTGTAGAGTAACCTCAACGGCCCTTATAACCCTCTGTTTATTGGAGAGATCTATAGTGGAGTAGGATTGCGGATCTATAACCGCAAGCTGCTCTACAAGGGATTCAAGCCCTTGGTTGTTGGCCCGTGCGGTAAGTTCTGCTCGCAGAGCCCGGTCTGCCGGAGGAAAATCATCGAGACCATTACAGAAAGCATCTATATATAAGCCTGATCCTCCGGCCATGACCAACTTATTATGGCTCTTGAACAGCTCCTCTACAAGTGCCATTGCCTCAAGCTCATAACGGCCGGCTGTATAGTATTCAGAAACGGAATTAGAAAATATAAAGTAATGTTTTACCCGTGCCAACTGCTCATCGCTTGGTGGAGCAGTGCCTATCTTCATCTCCTTAAAGAGTTGTCGGGAATCGGACGAGATAACAGGAGAGCCTAACGCTAATGCCATATCTATGGCGTAGTCCGTTTTCCCCACTCCTGTTGGGCCAAGAATTATAATCAGCTCTTTATTGGAGTTCATCTTTGTTATAGTTCATCTTCCTCTCCAAAATCCTCCTCTTCTATCATATCAGGCTCTTCGCCGTTATCATCTACAGGTTCTGCAAACTGGTCTAAATCGTCATATTTTTTTGCAAACTGATCGGGATTGCGTCCCTTCTCCGCTACAAGTCTCGGATATGAGGCTCTTCTCTCCTCCTCCAATGTCTCTACAAAGTCTAACTCTATAACGTTATCATGGTGAAGGTCATATACATAAACAAGTTTAACCTCCCCTTTCTTGTAAGTATCCTCTACAGAAACGGTATCCATTGCTCCATCTCCCATATCGAACAGTCCATAGATACTTACAACCCTGCCCTTGTCGTTAACCCCTTTAAATGCAACCATCTGATCGGGAACAAAGCCAAGGTCGTTGAGAAGAAACTTATGCAGATCGAACAGAGAGATACTCTCCCTAATCTCATACTCCCGCATAAAAATCTTGCTTCCGGGTATACTTGCCTTATATTTATAAATCATAGCCTATCTCTGTAATAGAAAGAATATACTGTCTTTATTATCTGCAAACTCAGTAATCTTGGGGCTCTGAGCCAATCCAAAGGTAAGATATTTTTTTTGAATATTCTCTTTAAACCTCTCCTCAAATTGGGCTATATAGCTCTCATCATTGTAGTACCATACCCCTATCTCACTCATTTCCACCCATGGTTGCCCCTTTTTTACCAATGTAAAAAAACCTCCGTCTGCAACACAGACACCATCCATTATTGCAACAGCCCTGCCCCTTTTGTAACAATTGCGCCATCTATCTCCGGCAAGAAGCTCTTTATAAAGCTGTCCGCGCTCTATCAGCCTTGTAAAATCGTAGCCGCATGGGACCATAAGATTGCTTACACTCCTACAGCCCATTCCGTAATAGAGGAACATATCGTTGCAAAGAGCATCTAACTGTGTATCTGTTTCGTTACCCTGCAACACTGCAAAGCTAAAGCGGCTGTTACGGCTTAGAATAGGGAGACCGGCAAACTCACTGTTTATTGTATCTATGGCAGAACTGCTCCCTGTTGCCAAAACCGCTCTTATATCCGATTTTTTTACTTTAAGCAGTTCACTGCGAGAGCCTATAAAGGTTGCCCTTCCTCTTATAGCAGGAGATAGTGCTTCCAATTCACCGTATAGCCATGGCAATAGAACAGAATCTTTTGAGGAGAGTTTGACAACTGCATCATATCCGCACAGGAGCGCACATAAAAAATCGTGAAACCCCACCAAAGGAATATTGCCGGCCATAATGATGAGTGCTTTTGGGGCTGTCTCCATTACAGCGGATAAGGTGTTATGCGTATTATACTCCTTAATCATCTCTGCCAACAGAGGGGCCTGTTCTGTCATAGACAAAACCTCATGCAACGCATATTTTACCATATAGGGTGTAAAAAACTCATTGGCCTCAAATGCTCTCTCAAACAGCTTTTCATACATACCGTTATCCACTCGCTGCCTTAAAATGGGCGTAGCGGAAACCAGCTCATGGGAGAGCCTGAATGCCATCTCTGAGATGCAGTGTGCCCTGTCTGGAACACAGCATTCCCTGTCTGAAGTGCAGCAGTCTCCGCTTGGATAACAGCATGTTCTGCCTGAAACGCAGCATCTCCTGTCTGAGGCGCAGTTTATAGGGTTAATTTTCTTACACATATGTATTTCCTCCCTCTCAAATAGTACACAAAGTTATAACATTTGATTCAGTTATAACTTTTCAGAGGGGCATAAAGGATTTTTTGCAGATAAAACAAAGATTCAATACCTTTACAGTCTGGTATGGCAACAGCAGAAAACACCATCTCAGATTCATTCAAGAGCATAAAAAGCTTTTCCTCCGGATTATACAAGGAGTTTGGAAGCAAGTTTATCTCTTTGGCCTATCCTGTTACTTCACAGCAGGAGGTAAAATCCATTCTTTCAGAGATTAAAAAGGAGTATTTTGATGCAAGACACCATTGTTATGCGTACAGGATTGGTTACAAAGGCAATATCTGGCGTATGAACGATGACGGAGAGCCATCCTCTACAGCCGGCAAACCTATATACGGTCAGCTGCTCAGCAATGAGCTGTCCGATATTTTAGTTGTGGTAGTGCGCTATTTTGGGGGAACAAAACTTGGAGTACCGGGACTCATTAAGGCTTACAAGAGTGCAACGGCAGATGCCATTGCCAATGCAGAGATAATTACAAAGATTGCAACGGAGCGTTTTAAATTGCAGTTCGGTTACGTTGAGATGAATGATGTGATGAAACTGCTAAAAGAGTTTGGTCTGCAGCCGGTTAATCCTGTGTACGATTCTGTCTGCACCATGGAGGTTAATGTAAGGCTTGGGGCAGTATCAGACTGGATAGCAGCATCGGGACATTATATTATTACAAATACAGATTTATTACAGGATGGCAAGGGGCAATAACAGGGGAACGTAAGGAGCAATAACAGAGGCAAGGGGCAATAGCAGAGAAAAGCAGGGGTAATAGCATAGGAATATAAAAGGTAATAGCCGAGAACGCAAAAAGCGGTAAAACTAAGTAAAAGGGTAATTAACAACATACGCTATGGGAAAAGTAAACAGTTTAGTATCTATTCACGATTTTTCAAAAGAGGAGATGCTGCACATCTTAGATGTGGCACAAGATTTTGAAAAGGACAAAAACCAGCCTATCCTTAAAGGAAAGGTGGTGGCTTCTCTATTTTTTGAGCCTTCTACCAGGACAAGGCTAAGTTTCGAAACGGCAGCCAACAGGCTTGGAGCCAGAGTAATAGGGTTCTCCGATGCAGGAAACACAAGTGTCAGCAAAGGGGAGACATTAAAAGATACCATAAAGATGGTATCTAACTACGCAGATCTCATTGTAATGCGTCATCCGCTCGAAGGCAGCGCCCGATACGCCTCTGAGATTACAGATATTCCCATCATAAATGCCGGTGACGGAGCCAACCAACACCCAACACAGACCCTGTTAGACCTCTACACCATTAGGCAGACGCAGGGGAGAATAGATGACATAAGCATAAACATGGTGGGAGACCTCAAATACGGCCGCACCGTTCATTCATTGCTACAAGCCCTAAGTCATTTTTCTCCAAAGTTCATTTTTACAGCTCCCGATGAGCTAAAGATGCCGCAGGAGTATAAAGACTATTTAGACTCGTTAAGCATACCTTATTGTGAGACAGACGATCTGAGCAGCCATCTTAACGATATAGACATTCTCTATATGACACGTGTTCAGCAGGAACGTTTTACAGACCCCATGGAATATGAAAAGGTAAAGAACGTTTACACCCTAACCGCCAGAATGTTAGAGGGGGTAAAACCAAACATGAAGATACTGCATCCGCTACCAAGGGTTAACGAGATTAGCCAGGATGTAGATGACACCCCACACGCCTACTACTTTAAGCAGGCCGGAAACGGAATGTATATAAGAATGGCCATAATAGCCTATCTGCTTGGCTACAGGTAACATCAGATGTTTAATTGTTAATTGGAGGAAAAGAGATGGAACAACATAAAGAATTAAAGGTTAGTGCAATAAAAAACGGCACCGTATTAGATCATATTCCAAGCGGCATGCTCTTTAAAGTCATAAACATACTTGGGCTGCAGAACTGTAGCAATCAGGTAACATTTGGAACCAACTTAGAAAGCAAACTACTTGGACATAAGGCAATTATAAAGATTGCAGACAAATTCTTCAGAGATGAGGAGATAAACAAGATAGCGCTTGTTGCACCACAGGCAAAGATAAATATCATTAAGGACTACGAAGTGGTTGAGAAGAGAGTGCTCACCGTTCCAAAAGAGATTTTCGGCATAGTAAAATGCCAGAACCCAAAGTGCGTTACCAATCACCAGCCAATATCTACCCGCTTTAAGACAATTCACAAAGGGAGCAAACTGCTGTTGGAATGCCATTTTTGCGAAAAGCTCTCAGACGGAGACAATCTTACCCTATTGGAGGGGTGAGAATTTTAAGATATTCCCAATATATGCTTTGTGGTTTTGATTTTTAATTAAAGAAAAAGTTTTTTAGTAAAATTCTAACAAAATATATATCTTTGACGTTATCATACTAACATATTAAAAATTAAACATTTATTTCTAATACACTAATATGAAAGCATATAATTTTAATGCCGGCCCTTGCGTTT
>CAVIKQ010000032.1:13178-13709 GCA_963643305.1 Eggerthellaceae bacterium | reverse complement strand
GCCCAAGGGTAAATTATCAATTAGCGCCTCAATTGCGCCCATTGCTGAATAGTCAAAATGTGGAGTAGGGAGAGCAGAACAATATCCTCTCCACTTATAGGTAAAATATTGTAATTTACAATGGTCAGACATCATACCGGCCAATACTCTTTCATGTTCTGCCAACATATTTAAAAAACACGCAGACTGCATCTCAATCACAGTTGTAAGTGAACAATAGAGATCCACTACCTCACCGCTCATAGATATATGCCAATGCTCCTTTGGCTTATATTTACGCAAAAGACTCTTTAAACGCTTAGAAACAATATGTCCGCCAAAAGTAATCAAAAGATCCGGTGCAAAAGACTCTTTCTGAGTTTCATCCATTGTGTACAGTGCAATATCAAAATTACACAAAGCATTATCAGCAAAAACATTATTACCAAGTTGTTCACTAATACAGACAAAAGAATCTTTTAAAATATCAACGGGGTCAAAATCAAAAGCAGAAGGAGGCATCTGGCCGCAAATAATCATTCTCTTCTCAAA
>CAVIKQ010000032.1:11076-13168 GCA_963643305.1 Eggerthellaceae bacterium | reverse complement strand
TTGTCTATAAGATTTTCTATACTCTCTGCATTCCCAAAGCTGTTTGTCATATCTCCGTATCTTCTAATCACCCGTGCAACAGGTAGTTTGGTAGCATTAAAATCAAACAGTGGCTCATCTGTAGGGAGATTTATATGCACAGGCCCCACACCGTAATGATTCAGCTCAAGAAGCGCCTCATTTACAAGTCTGTTACAATACCACTCATCTGCCATATTTTTAACAATAGGAAGATTGACGGCTCTTTTAATCAGACCGCCAAAAATTCCCGACTGAGGCAATGTCTGTCCATCCATCTGCCCTATCCATTCTGCGGGTCTGTCTGCAGATACAATCACAAGCGGAATATTTTGGTAATACGCCTCTGCTACAGCAGGATAAAGATTTGCCACAGCCGTTCCGGATGTACAGCAGACTATAACCGGTTCAGGACCTTGGTTACCTCTCAACGAAATCCCAATTGCAAAAAAGCCGGCACCTCTTTCATCTGTAACCGAGTAGCACTCAAAGAAAGGTTCAGATAAAAAAGAGCGGACCAAAGGTATATTCCTGCTCCCCGGACACAGCACTGCCTTGCTTATTCCAAATCCCTTTAAAACAGCAAGTAATTGAAGTATATTTTTCTTGTCGGTAAACATACATTAATTTAATCAAACAACAGGTCATGCATTGTTGCCATTTTACGTTCTGTTTCAATCCACTCGTCATTAGCAACGGACCCTTTTACAATTCCCCCACCGGCATACAAAGAAACAATATTATTGCAAACTTTCATACATCGCAGATTAACATAAAGTTCTGTCTCCCTTTTAATATTCAGCTTCCCTACAAAACCTGTATAGTATCCCCTTTTATACCCCTCATTCTCCAATATGAACTTTAAAGCCTCCCCTTTTGGCAAGCCGCAAACTGCGGGCGTAGGATGAACGACTTCTAAAAAATTTCCAAAATCTGATTTGTTTCCAATTTTAAATGTAAAAACTGTTTTGAGATGCAGCAGTCTGCCCGCCTTTACCGTAAAAGGGCCTGACTCCTTAAACGACAGATCAAAATTATGTACAATCTCCCTAAGATAGTCTGCCACAAACGCCTGCTCTACTCTGTTCTTAGAGTCCCATCTGTCGGGAAGCTGATTATTATCATCCGGCATAGTCCCGGCCAAGGCAACTGTTGTACAATTTACCCCATTGGCGCATAACAAAACCTCCGGAGAGGCTCCTATCCATGTACCATAACAGCCGTTTTTGCAGATGTAAACATAGGAATCATTATAGAGGTAACAAGCCTTTAGAAATGCTTTCAACTCAAAATCAACTTTGTTAACAATTAGCTCTTTCTTTCTCGAAAGAACAAGTTTGCTGAATTCTCTTTGATTTACCGCATTGAGAAACAGATTAAAACGTTCTCTATACCCTTTATATTCTTCATCGTAGCAGGAGCAATCCGGTAAATTTCCCTGGCGGTTATCATTAGACCTCTTTTCTTCAACAAAGAGAGCATCATCTGACTTGGGAAGTTTGTAGGTTGTAATATCGTTAGGAACAAGAACAGTAATCGGCAAATCTCTGTTAGGATTAAAAGGAGACATGACAAAACCGCTGTGTTGAGCTAATGCCTTTAATGAATCAACCGTAACAAATTTGCCAACAGCTATTTGCAGAGATGCTTCGCCCGGACTCTTCCATATGGCACAAGCATCTTTACAGTAGCCGAGCAATCTTGCTATCTCCTCCTCCACATACAACAGATTCATTCTATCTCTTCTCTATTATACTGTTAGTTACCCTTATGGTAGAGACTATCTTGTTGTCAGATGTAAATACATCTACATTCCACACATCTGTCTTATGCCCCTTGTGAATAATTGTTGCAACGGCATGAACAGTATCGCCAACAGGAGCAGACATTACATGGCTGCCACTAATCTGCATTCCAACAACCAACTGCTTCTCATTACAATACACCAACGAACCAAGCCCGGCAATAGTCTCTGCAAGGGATAAAGTTGCCCCACCGTGCAGAACACCAAACGGCTGACAGTTCCTGTTGTCTACATGCATCACAGCCTCTACCCTCCCCTCCTCCACATGAG
>CAVIKQ010000032.1:6069-11066 GCA_963643305.1 Eggerthellaceae bacterium | reverse complement strand
CTCCACAAGAGTGTACTCAATGCCAATATTATCCATTAAAGTGTTCTTAGACATGGCATTGTAGTCATCCAAACTAAACTTTTTAAAATCCATATAAATAATTATCAAACAGCTTTATTCATAACATGCAAGCATCATAAACAGCAAAAGTCAACAACTCCTTCTATTTATAACAGCACACGCTAAGCTCGCACAAATTTACAATAAATAAAGGTTAACAACCCCACTTCCAATTAAAACGGCATTAAAACAGCATCAAAAAGCAACAGAGATTAACCCTACTCATTTTTTAAATGTATCTTTGTGCCCGCATGCCAAGCGCCAGGCAGTTGCAGATATATTCTCATTTGCAATGGCAGTGCCTATTGTAAAGCACTATTTTTCTACCATAAAAAGTTAAAAACGAGAGAAGTTGTCTAAAAAGGTAATTTCTGTGTTACGCTTGCTTCACAACTCCTCATTTACGTAAGTAAACTCCGGTTTGTTCAGCTTCGCAAGCCTTGAAATTCCACTTTTTATACAACTTCTTATAAAGGGGATACTTAACAGAAAAGAGGCTGACTAAAAAGTATTAGTCAAGCCTCTTTTTTTTAAATACGCTAAATATACAACTTAATGAGCTGAAAAAATGCGCAGCATACTGTAGTCTGTGAGCAATTTTTTTACAAAGAAATTAAGGCAGCAGATTTAGATGTACTTTTCAAAAAATTACCAGTTAAGGACATACGCAAATATCAACGGAGCCACAATAGTAGCATCCGACTCTACAATAAACTTAGGCGTTTCGGGAGCCAACTTGCCCCAGGTTATCTTCTCATTAGGAACAGCACCAGAATAAGAACCGTATGAAGTTGTAGAATCTGAAATCTGGCAGAAATATTTCCAGAGAGGAACATCCTTCCATTCAAGATCCTGAGCCATCATAGGCACAACACAGATAGGGAAATCACCGGCAGTACCACCGCCAATCTGGAAAAATCCTACCCCTTTTCCACCGGAATTGGCTCTGTACCATTCGGTAAGGAATATCATTGTCTCAATACCACCCTTAACCAAACTTGGCTCAAACTCACCCTTAATACAGTGAGCAGTAAATATATTACCTGTAGTACTATCCTCCCATGCAGGAACAATAATAGGAATATTCTTCTCGCAGGCAGCAAGCACCCAGCTATCCTTAGGATCTATCTCGTAATACTGTTCAAGCACCCTGCTCCTAAGCAGTTTGTACATAAACTCGTAAGGCAGGTATCTTTCCCCCTTGTCAGCCGCATCTCTCCAGACATCAACAAGATGCTTTTCGAGTCTTCTAAAAGCCTCCTCCTCCGGGATACATGTATCAGTCACCCTGTTCATATGATTATCCAAAAGCTCCTGCTCCTGTTGAGGAGTAAGATCTCTGTAATTAGGTACACGTTTATAGTGAGAATGCGCAACAAGGTTCATAATATCCTCTTCGAGATTGTTTGCAGAGCAACATACAATCTGAATCTTGTTTTGCCTTATCATCTCTGCAAGAGAGAGACCAAGCTCGGCAGTACTCATTGCACCGGCCATGGCAAGCATCATTTTGCCACCATCCTTCAACTGCTCCTCATAAGCCTTTGCTGCATCAACCAACGCCGCAGAATTAAAATGACGATAGTGATGTGTTATAAAATTAGAAATAGGTCCTCTATTCATAATAATATTGTTTTAAAATTAACAAATCCTGTTAGCAATCATTAAAAAACAACTTGGCAATCTTTAATACTGCCAAATCCTCACCAACTTATCTTTCGACCCCCGCTTAATTGCTGCAAAAGTATTAATTTTTTCGTTTTTTTATTATAATTTTGCGATTATTTTAACTATAATAAATTTAACACATAACTATGTTTCCCAACAATACTTTAAAGGCGTTTGAAGCTATTCACACACCATTTTACTATTACAACACAGACCTGTTAAAGGAGACCCTTAACCTCTACACAGAATGTTTGAAAAAATATGGCTATTCTGCACACTATGCCCTAAAAGCCAACACAGACCCCGTACTTTTAGAGATGATAAAGAGCTACGGATTAGGAGCAGACTGCGTAAGTGGAAATGAGGTAAAAGTAGCCGTTAAGGCAGGATTCTCACCAGACAAGATAGTCTACGCAGGGGTAGGCAAATCAGACAGAGAGATAGAGATTGCACTCAATGCCGGAATATTCAGTTTCAACTGCGAATCCATAGAGGAGATCTCCGTAATAGAGCAGATAGCCGCCTCAAAAAAGAAAACAGCAAGAATAGCCCTTAGAGTTAATCCAGATATAGACGCGCACACACACAAATATATAAGCACCGGCAGAAAAGAGGATAAATTTGGGATAAGCCCCTGGATGTTTCCCCATGTTATGAAGGTGATAAACAGTTCAGAACATCTCCGGCTCATAGGACTCCATTTTCATGTAGGCTCACAGATATTGGATCTTAGCGTATTCAAACTGCTCTGCAAGAGGATAGAGGAGATTCAGCAGTGGTTTATAGAGAGAAACATTAAGATAGAGAACCTTAACCTTGGAGGAGGATTAGGAATAGATTATACCAATCCCGATGCCAATCCCATAGCAGACTTCAGAGAATACTTTAAAATAATACACGAGAACCTCATTGTAAGAGAGGGGCAGAGAGTACACTTTGAGCCCGGCCGCGCCATAGTAGCACAATGCGGTACACTTATATCAAGAGTACTCTATGTAAAACAGGGCAAACGTAAGAAATTTGCAATTCTCGATGCCGGAATGAACGACCTCATAAGACCGGCTTTATATCAGGCCCATCATGCAATTCAGAATATCTCATCAGACAAGAGAACCATGAGATACGATGTAGTTGGCCCTGTATGCGAATCGAGCGACTGCTTTGGAAAGAATATAATGATGAACAAGACAGAGAGAGGAGACTTTGTAGCAATACGGAGCGCCGGAGCATACGGCCAGGTTATGGCTATGAAATACAACCAGAGAGATCTGGCAAAAGCTGTCTATTCAAAAGATTTTGAATAAAATATGACAAGAGTCAGACAGACCGCAAACTATACCATGCAGCTCTTTAACCTCTTTAAGCAAAAAGGGATGGAGCTTAGCATGGATAGTATTGCCTTTGAACTTGGTATAACCAAGAAGACACTCTACAATAACTTTGGATGCAAAGAGGAGATGTTCTCTGCCGTAGCAACCCATTTTTATGATTCCATTGAGCAAAAAATAAAACAGGAGTTCGAATCAGAGAGAAGACCCCTTGCACAGATGTTGCTCATGGCAGAGATTGTAAGCTCAGAGATAAGAAAGCTCGGCAGAAAATTCCTCACAGACATTTCTAAGAGAGGAGGGGTAGCCTCTCTGCTTAATCTCACAGACAGAGCAGGCTTTTACTCTACACTCATAAGGCAGAATCTGAGGCAGGGGATAAAGGAGGGTCTTTACAGAGGCAATATAAAGATAGAGGCTGTCACTTTTTTTTATACATCCGTCATAGAGACATTTTACAGATGGGACGGTGAATGCAGCTCCCTTTTTGAGTACGAAGATTACTTTTTAGAGCATGTAAAGTATCATCTCTACTTTATAACAAATCTTAATGGCAGACAGGAATTGGAATCCCTTTTAAGGAAACAGAGGCCTGTTTTTATTGGAAATTAAAGAAATATAACAGATATGTTTGAGAATTTAATTGATAGATTGGAAAGCTCTTTCAAGCTGCTGAAGGGGGAGGGCAAGATTACAGAGATTAATGTAGCCGAAACCCTTAAAGAGGTTAGAAAAGCGTTGTTAGATGCCGATGTAAGCTACAAGATAGCAAAAAAATTCTGTGACGATGTAAAGGAGAAAGCTTTGGGGCAGAATGTCCTTAAAGCTGTGAAACCCAACCAGATGATGGTTAAGATTGTACACGATGAGCTTGCAGCCCTCATGGGGAGCGAAGCATCTGAGGTTAATCTTAAAGGGAATCCGGGAATAGTGTTGGTATCGGGACTTCAAGGTTCCGGTAAAACAACCTTCTCCGGCAAATTGGCATTAAACTGCAAAACTAAACGGGGACTTAAAGTCATGTTGGTGGCAGGAGACGTGTACAGGCCGGCAGCCATAGAGCAGCTCAAAGTCCTTGGAGAGCAGGTTGGCGTGTACGTCTATACAGAAGAGGGGGTAAAAGAGCCGGTTGCCATAGCAAAGAGAGCCGTTGAATATGCAAAGAGAGAGGGCTACTCTTTGGTAATAATAGATACCGCAGGACGTTTGGCAATAGATGAGCAGATGATGGATGAAATATCCAACATCAAAAAAGCCGTTAACCCATCTGAGACACTCTTTGTTGTAGACTCAATGACAGGACAGGATGCAGTTGAGACCGCAAGAGCCTTTAACGAGGTGTTGGATTTTGACGGAGTGGTACTCACAAAGATGGATGGCGATACCCGTGGCGGTGCGGCACTCTCCATTAAGGCGGTAGTAAACAAGCCTATAAAATTTGTAAGCTCAGGAGAGAAGATGGAGGCTTTGGATATATTCTATCCTAAACGTATTGCAGACCGTATCCTTGGAATGGGAGACGTTGTCTCCCTTGTAGAGAAAGCGCAGGAGCAGTTCGATGAGGAGGAGGCAAGAAAACTGCAGAAGAAATTGGTTAAAGACCAGTTTACACTCTGGGACTTCTATCTCCAGATTCAGCAGATAAAGAAGATGGGTAACATAAAGGACCTTGCATCAATGCTTCCGGGCGTAGGCAAGGCATTGAGAGATGTAGAGGTAGACAACAGCGCATTCAAAGGGGTAGAGGCAATAATACTCTCAATGACCAAATACGAAAGAGAGAATCCGCAGATTCTGAACGGTTCAAGAAGAAAAAGAATAGCAGACGGCAGCGGCACCTCTGTAGTTGAGGTAAACAGACTGTTAAAGCAGTTCGAAGATACCAGAAAGGTAATGAAACAGATGGCCGGAGGCGGAGCCATGAAAGCAATGAAGGCAATG
>CAVIKQ010000032.1:0-6059 GCA_963643305.1 Eggerthellaceae bacterium | reverse complement strand
CCCTTAAATTAATATACAATGACTCAGATTTTAGACGGAAAAGCAACTTCAGATAAAATCAAGGCCCGGATAGCCGAACAGGTTAAAGATATTATTGCCAAAGGGGGCAAGCAACCTCACCTTGCAGCAATACTTGTAGGAACAGACGGAGCAAGCCAGACATACGTAGGACACAAGGAGAAGGCATGTGCACAGGTAGGATTCAAGTCTACCCTTATAAAGTTAGATGACACCACCACAGAGCGGGAGCTTCTGAATGTCATAGCAGAGATTAACGCAGACAACGACATAGACGGCCTTATAATCCAGTTACCGCTTCCAAAACAGATAGATGAAACCAAGGTAATCAACGCCATATCCCCCAAAAAGGATGTAGACGGCTTTCATCCGCAGAATGTAGGCAAGATGATGCTTGGGCACCCTACCTTCCTCCCTGCAACACCATACGGAATAATGAAGCTGTTGGAGTTCTACAACATAGAGACAAAGGGAAAAGAGTGCGTAGTCCTTGGCAGAAGCAATATCGTTGGCCGCCCAATGGTCAACCTGCTCTCCCAAAAGGGACCCTTTGCAGACTGCACCGTTACCATCTGTCACAGCCGTACCAAAGATATTAAAGCCCACACCCTAAAGGCAGACATAATCATTGCAGCCATAGGACAACCGTTGTTCCTCAAAGCAGATATGGTTAAAGAGGGGGCAGTGGTGATAGATGTAGGCATTACCCGTCTTCCCGATGCAACAAAAAAGACAGGCTACCGTCTGGTGGGCGATGTAGATTACGATAACGTAGCCCCAAAATGTTCATGGATTACCCCCGTACCTGGAGGAGTAGGCCCAATGACCATAGTATCGCTTTTGGAGAACACCATAAAAGCCTCAATGAATAAATAATAACGGATGAGCTGTATCATACTTGGAATAGAATCCTCATGTGACGATACCTCCGCTGCCGTACTCAAAGATGACTATCTGTTATCCAACGTCTTGGCAAGTCAGGATGTACACAGGACCTATGGCGGAGTCATACCGGAATTGGCATCGCGTGCGCACCAGCTTAATATTGTGCCGGTTGTAAGCGAAGCAATAAGATTGTCTGGAATAAAAAAGGAGGAGATAGATGCAATAGCCTTTACAAGAGGGCCGGGGCTTCTCGGCTCATTGTTGGTTGGCACCTCATTTGCCAAAGGCCTTTCCCTGTCACTCGGCAAACCGTTGGTAGAGGTTAACCATCTGCAGGGGCATATACTCTCTCACTTTATAAAGCAGGTGGGGAGGGAGAACAGAGTACCTCAGTTCCCCTTCTTGGCGCTGTTGGTATCGGGAGGACATACCCAGATAGTAAAGGTAACAGACTATTTACAGTTTGAGGTTATAGGACACACAATAGATGATGCAGTAGGGGAGGCATTTGACAAATGTTCCAAGATGATGGGATTGGGTTATCCCGGTGGGCCTGTGGTAGACAGGTTGGCTAAAGAGGGGAACCCCAACCGGTTTAAGTTTTCAAAACCGCATCTACCAGGATTGGATTTCAGTTTCAGCGGGATAAAGACATCTCTCCTCTACTTTGTACGGGACCGGCTAAAGGAGAACCCCAACTTTATAGAGGAGAATAAGGAGGATATTTGCGCCTCATTCCAGAAGCACCTCATAGATATTCTAATGGATAAGCTGCTGAAAGCCGTTAAAGAGACAGGAATAAAGAGCGTGGCTCTTGGCGGAGGTGTCTCTGCAAACTCCGGCTTGCGGAACAGGGTTGCAGAGGAGGGGGCAAAACGCGGCTGGGACTGTTTTATACCGGAATTCAAGTTTACCACAGACAATGCGGCAATGATTGCCATTACCGGGCTTTTCAAGTTCAGACAGGGGATAACCTCCCCTTTAGACGCTCCCCCTGTATCGCGTGCCGCAGAGATGAGATAACAAACTCCAAACAGAGTACAGATGAGCGAAACAGAGCTATCATTCAATGCAAAGGTACAACCATCATCAGAGGGGATTTTAGCTGCTTTGGCAGCCAAGATAAAGATTCCCGTAGAGAAGATAAAGGAGTTTGAGGTTGTAAAACGCTCTTTAGATGCCAGACAGGGGAGGGTGCTCTACAGATACCGTATCAGATACAGATTAGAGGGGGAGCAACCATTAGAACGGTTTGAGCTAAAACCCTATCTTAATGTTGGCGGAGCCGAGGAGGTTATTATTATAGGCTGCGGACCTGCAGGCCTTTTTGCCGCTCTTACCCTGTTGCAACGCGGCTTTAAGCCGGTTATATTGGAGCGCGGCAAAGATGTTCGCAGCAGAAAGCGAGACAATGCCATTATGTGCCGCAGCAATACTGTAAACCAGGATTCCAACTACTGCTTTGGAGAGGGGGGAGCCGGCACATATTCAGACGGCAAGCTGTACACACGCTCCACAAAAAGAGGCAATGTAAAGGAGGTATTGGCAACATTTGTAAAATTTGGAGCAGACCCCAATATTATGATTGAGACACATGCCCATATTGGCAGCGACAAACTCCCCTCAATCATAGAGCGTATGCGCAAGCAGATTGTAGAGTGTGGGGGAGAGGTGCATTTCAATACAAGAGTTACAGATATTATCTTTAATGAGACTGGTGATAAAAGATGGAGCGTTGTTGCCAACGAGAAACAGTTTAGAGCTAAAAATGTGAT
This sequence comes from Eggerthellaceae bacterium, assembly GCA_963643305.1. GTDB lineage: Bacteria > Bacteroidota > Bacteroidia > Bacteroidales > UBA932 > Egerieousia. The sequence goes on along the minus strand of CAVIKQ010000032.1, from coordinate 3,381 downwards.
ACTTGCAACAGGACACTCTGCCCGTGACATCTACGAGCTGTTCTATAACAAGGGATGGGCGCTCCAAGCAAAAGGATTTGCATTGGGCGTGCGCGTTGAGCACCCCCAGAAGCTGATAAACAGAATCCGTTACAGAGATAACGATAATCCGGCACTTCCGGTTGCCGAATACTCTGCCGTGGCGCAGGTAAACGGCAGAGGGGTATTCTCATTCTGCATGTGCCCCGGAGGTGTGTTAATCCCCTCTGCCACAGCTCCCGGTGAGATTGTGCTTAACGGTATGAGCAATTCGGCCAGAAGCTCCAACCTTGCAAACGCAGGAGTAGTGGTAACCGTTGAACCTAACGATGTTAAAGCTAACCCCTCTTGTAAAAACGGAGACCCACTTAAACTTTTAAGATTTCAAAGACAAATAGAACAGCATCTGTTTGCATGCGGAGAGGGCTCTTTAAAGGCCCCTGCACAGCGAATGACAGATTTTGTAAACAACAGAATCTCTACAGACCTGCCCACATCATCCTATCTGTGCGGAGTCTATTCTGCCCCTTTACACACCATGCTGCCAAAATTTATTGTTGAGGCATTACAGAGAGGTTTTATAGAGTTCAACAAGAGGCTCAAAGGATATTATACAAAGGATGCTCTCCTTGTTGCAACCGAATCGAGAACATCCTCGCCTGTTCGTATTCCCCGTGACCCTCAAACATTGGAGCATATAGAGCTGCCCGGCCTTTATCCTTGCGGAGAGGGGGCCGGTTATGCCGGTGGCATTGTCTCCTCTGCCATGGATGGCATTAATGCAGCAAATCTGTTAGCATAAAAAAGGCCGGTACCATTTACAGGCCGGCCTTTAATCATATCAGAAGTTGTAATTACTCATCCTTTTCAACCACCCAAACATTTGTAGAGGTTTCAGTAACTTTGTACCCTGTTGCAAGGAAGTTTCCTATATCTGTCTTTACATTGTCATCCTGAGAAGGGTCTTGACCGTAGAATGTTCCGCCACTAATATTTACAGCCTTATAGGTTAGCTGGTTGGCCATATTTATTGTAAGAGGAGCATAACTTTTGTTATATGTGTATGGTCCTTCAGCATTGTTTTTTACTACTATTTTATCACCGGAGATAGTCAGTTTTGGTGACTTATTCAACGTTGGGGCAGACGGACAACCCACATGCATGGTTGCCTCACCGTTGCTGTTGTTGGTAAAGAAACCGCCTGTGATATTTATACTGCCAAGACGTGCATAAATTGTAACACCGTCTGTGTTCGTTGTTGAGAATTCACCTCCTGAGATATTGAATTCGTAGTCACTGTTGTTTAGAATAGTGTAAGCTGCAGAGGTAAAGGTACCCTCTGTAATCTCAACGCTAAGAGGACCAAGATTGCTGTAGGTACCTGTAGCAGAGACTGCGGCACCGGTCATTTCGGTTCCGTTACCGTTTGCATCAGGATTACTTTTAGCTGCTCCGGTTCCTGTGATTGTACCCCCATTTACAATGAGTTTTCCACGTTTAACTGCAATGGCAGTATTACCGGTAATAGTTGCACCATTATAAACGGTAACAGTAGCTGCACCGTTGAGAGCAACAGCTGCATCCTTTTGGCTTGTAATGCTTCCATAGATATTCACTATATTCGTTGCAGATGCAGCAAATGTGGCATCAACATTCTTTCCAAGGTTTCCGCTTACAAAAACTGCCCCCTCTTTACCGTCTCCGGTAGTCTCCACTGTGCCAAAAATCTCAGCCACTGCACCATACCCGTTTGTAGAGTAGGTATTACCAAATATACATACACCCCAAACATCTGCAGTAACTTTTACACTTTTGTCAACTACAAGAACTGAATACTCTCTTGCTGCTGCATCTGTTGAACCGTAAACATTAAGAGCCTGTTCCTTGCCACCTGCAATAGTTCCATTCTCAAATGTAACCTTTCCGTGTGTAAGATTTGTTCTACCGGTAAGTGTGTTACCATTAAGATTAATATTAAATTTATTACCGGAACTAATTACAAGCTTGTCGCTCAGGGTTACACTGTTGTTTAGTTTATAAGTACCGTTGTTGGCAACATAATTCACACCGCTCATATCAGAGAATGTACCGTTTGAGATAAACGATGTGTTGTTTTGAGAATATACAGCTCCGTTGAATATACCGTCTGTAACAGTCAGTTTTATCTGGTCACGAGCCTTTTCGTCCTGAACATCCTTCTCCCAGATAGAGTAGACACCGTTGAATGTACCACCTTTGATTGTAACATCTATAGGCAGATTTGTGGTATGTTGAGATATACCTATGGCTGCACCCTCTGTTGTAGTACCATTTCCGTTAGGCTGTACAACAAGAGGATCAGCTGTAGAGGTGAATGTACCGTTTTCAATGGTCATCTTACCGGCTCTAATCTCAATGGCGGTGTTTACGCCTTCTATAGTGGAATTGGTGATATTCCACTCGGCATAACCTGCAGCGTAAATACCTGCACCCCTCACATTGATGTTTGCTCCATTAATGTTGAATACAGGCACATTCCCTGCAGTCTTCGTATTCTGACCATTGATATAGATACCGTATGCATCAGCTGAGAATCCGGGCACGCGAGCAATCTTACCATTTAAATTAACCTTAAGGCCGTAGTTGTTGAAACTTTTCTCTCCTCCATCATCATAAGAAACGGCGATTCCGGACCAACCTTTCAATGTTATGCCCTCGCCAACGGTAACCACGGTGTAGTCAGCTTGGTCTGTAGATGCGCCTCTTAACCTCAGAGCCGCAAACTGGTCATCCTTGCTCTCAGCAATGACACCGGTACCGGTGAATTCCACCTTCGCGTTATATATATCAAACGGGGTCTTATCTTTGGAGATGTTGTGTCCGTTCATAGCAATCATCACCTCTCGACCACCGTTTATAGTAACGATATTCTCAAGAGCTATATCATCATTAAGTACAATCTCCTTTACCTCATTATTTGCGATTGCAGCATTGAGAGAGGTCTCGTTTGCAACGTAAGCGACTATGATACCTTTGTCATTTACAGGGGTCAGATCTATACCTGCGTCTACACTGAGAGTACCTGTGTTGTTAACGATATTCTTGCCTGAGACAGGGGTGTATGTACCGCCTTTATTAATGTTAAGAGTACCTGCGTTGTTGATAAGGTCTGCAGCTCCGTTGTATGTACCGCCGTTGATGGTTACTGTACCGTTGTTGTCGATGACATATTTGCCATCGGCGCTGTGTGTTATCTCTCCTGTACCGTTGATGGTAAGAGTTGCACCGCTTTTCACTGTGATTACAGCAGCATCATCAGTCTTATTGGAAATCTTCTTGCCGTTAAGGTTTATTACAGCGTTTCCACTCTCAATGGTAAAGTTT
>CAVIKQ010000031.1:0-13945 GCA_963643305.1 Eggerthellaceae bacterium | reverse complement strand
CTACAGCTCTGTTGTAGCGTTGCTGCTTGTTGGGGTATGTGTGTATCTTTTTTTTAAATTGTTGGGAGACAACAACAACGGTTCGGGGGTAGAAAAGCTTGAGCCTGAGCTTGTTGCGCAGAGTAGGGAGCTGCTTAGAGCTGTCCCCACAGATGCGGTTTTTGTCTTAACCGCAGAGAAGACAAAAAAGATTACAGACAATATGGGCAATAGTGTAAAAATATATGACTTCCTTTGGAACACCCCCCTTGTACAGGAGCTGCCGGCAGTTGTCTCTCTGCACTATTCCTCTAAGAATGAGGTCTCTCTGCTGTTTGTTACAGATCTCTCCTCTACAGAGAACGGAGTTAACGGAATGTTAGATGTTATAAAAAGCAAAGGAGGGACCGGTTTTAAAGATTATAACGGAGTTACCATATACAGGTCAGAGATACCATATAAAAGTTATTCGGCAATTTTTAAGGGGCTGTTTATAAACAGCAGCTCTCCATACGTTGTGGAGACCTCTATAAGGCATCTGAACAAAGAGCTTTCTATATTGGATAATCCCGATTTCAACAAGCTGCTAAGCCGCAACAGCAAAGGGAACACCCTCTACTTTAATCATCAGCAGACAGGCAAACTCTTCTCCGGATGCGTAGAGTACAGCCGGCTCAAATATTCAGATTTTTTTATGCGCCTAAGCAGGTGGACTGTCTCTGATTTTTCCGGCAGTTCAGACTGCATGACGCTGAATGCAGAGATGTTGTGCGGTACGGATGAGAGCAATTATGCAACAGTTTATATGGGGCAGAAAAGTTGCGAGTCCGGTATAGCCAAGATTCTTCCTGCCCAAACAATCTTCTTTTGCACGGTAATGCTGTCAGATAAACAGGATTTCGAAAAGAGACTTGGCAAATTTTTGGAGGTAAAGAAGAGGGAGAGAGCCTACACACAACGTTTAGACAGAATATCGCAAGACAATATTTCACCCCGGCAGTTTAAGGATTCTCTAAAAATAGAGGAGATTGCTGCGGCATGGTGTAAATTTGGTGATTCATATCAGTGGCTCAATCTTATAAAAACGGAGAAAGGGGGGTGGCTCAGCAGACTTGCAGGGCGTTTTGCAAATGAGGAGATACCGTCGGTGGCTGTGTATCCGTACAAGGGATATTTGGAGGCAATCTACGGAGAGCTCTTTTCCCATGCAGATGAGGAGGCTTTTTTAAAGGTGGGCAACTGGTTTGTAATAGGGCCAAAGAGCATTATAGAAGCTTATGCAACAGGAGATGCCAACTACTATTCGTTTGAGGATTACATAGTGCAGACTCCTGCAAAGGATTTTGTTGGCAGCAAGGCGGTCTCAAAGGTCTTTGTGAATATGTCAGATGATAAGGATTCTGTATTAACGGTTTTGCAGCCGGAGCTGAGGAGAAGGATTGCATCCCAGATAGACAGCAATGATTTCTGTGCAGTAACAATAGATATATCTCCATGCAAACAGCGTTCTTTGTCTGCCGGTATCTCTTTTTATAACAAGAGTTTGGAGCGGAGACCGGTACCGCGTGTAAGGGAGCTTCCTGCCGGGGCGGTAGTAACGGACAGCACAATAACGGTTCCTACAGGGCCTTTTAAGCTCGTTGATTTTGTAAATGGGGGTGACTGCTTTTTAGAACAGCAGTCTAATTGCAAGCTCAGCTATATAAACGGGCTCAAAAAGAGGGTATGGAGTATAGATTTTGGCTCTCCTCTTGCAGGAATGGTGGGGCAGGCCGATCTCTTTAAAAACGGGAAACTCCAGATGTTCTTTATATCGGGAGACAAACTTTACGGATTAGACCGGTTGGGGCGTTTTGTAAACGGGTATCCAAAGAGATTGGACAAGAGTATTGTATTAGGGCCGCACCTGCTTGACCTTAACGGAGACAGGGAGTATTCATTTTTGGCAATAGCGGAGGATAACACCATTATACATAGATATTTGAGGAGTGGAAAACCTGTGCTTAACTGGAAAGATATACATAGCGGACAGTTTGTAGAGTCTATTCCGCAGAGTATAAAGATTAACGGCAAGTTGTACTGGATTGTAAGAAATGCCTACACTGTTGAATTTTATACTAAAGATGGTGTGCTTGTTGAACAAAAAGACAAGAGGTTGAGAATTGCTCCCGATTCGCAGGTAGAGCTTATCAACGGGGCAGAGGTTAAAGTAACCGGAACAAATGACAAGGAGTTTGCCTTTAATGTTGAAACCGGGAAAAGTAAAAGACTGTAGTTTTTATTGTAACGAATTTGACAGATGGAATTTATAATAACTTTTCTGCTGATTATATTTCTTGTGGCATGGCTTGCCGGCAAGATATTCCCCTTTTTGCTCAAAAGGTTTTTAAAGAGAAATTTTGGTATTGATACGGCCGGCTTTGAGAGTACAAACAGCAGTAGTGCAACGAGCTATTCAAACTACAAGGATGTGAACAGAGCTCATGGCAGGGAGAAGACAGAGGAGGAGAGACGTGTAGGGCAGGTTACGGAGATTGTGGTAACAGAGGAGCATGATAAGATTATAGATGGAGATATGGGGGAATATGTAGAGTATGAAGAGGTGAGTTGTAACGAGAAACAGTAATAAAGAATACGCAGATGGAAGATTTTAAAAGATTGTTGGCATACGCCAAGCCTTATAGCAGATTCTGGCCGGGGTACCTTATCCTCTCCATAATGTCTGTAATTTTTGGAGTGGCCAACTATGCTCTCATAAAACCGCTTTTAGATATTCTGTTCAATCCGGAGCAGTTAACGCAGCAGTTGGTTAAGCCACAGTTTAATCTGCTGAGCATTAATTACTACAGCGAGATTTTCTATTACTATCTTACAGAGATAATGAGAAACGGTCTGCTTAGGGGGCTCTTCTTTGTCTGTATCATACTGCTTGCCGCATCGTTTGTCTCCAATCTTGCAAGGTATCTTTCGCAGAGGATTCTTGTAAATATGCGTACCTACATAATGCAGAATATCAGAAGAGCGCTCTTTGAGAAGATTGTATCTCTCAATGTGGGGTATTTTAATACAAGGAAAAAGGGGGATATTCTGTCATCAATTTCAAATGATGTTACAGAGGTACAGAATGGTGTTGCAAACAGTTTTCATGTCCTGTTCAGAGAACCGCTGCTTATAATAGGGTTTTTGGCAGGGCTTTTTTATATGTCTCCAAAACTTACAATAGTTACGCTGCTCACTCTGCCCTTTTCTGCGTTGATTATAGGGAGGATAAGCAGAAAGCTAAAGAGAGGGGCTGTTGTTACGCAAGAGCTTATGGGAAAAATTGTGAGCCATTTCGAAGAGGGGATATCGGGAATAAGGATAATAAAAGGGTTTAATGCGCAGAAATATTTGGAGGAGAGGTTCGAAAAGACCAATGAGGAGCACAAGAGGTGCAGCAGAAGCATGTTCTACAAACAGGAATTGGCCTCTCCGTTGTCTGAGTTTTTGGGAATAGCTGTAGCTACGGCGGTGCTCTTTTATGGGGGGCTGCTCCAACTTAGAGGGCAGCTTGGTATGGATATGTCTACATTTGTGGTTTATATAGGTTTTTACTGGAGGGTTTTGGAACCTGCAAAGGCAATGGCCAATGCGTATGCAAGCATTCAGAGGGGTATGGTGTCCGGGCGCAGACTGTTTGATATATTGGATGTTGAGAATCCTATAAAGGAGAGGGAGAACAGCATTGAACTTAAAAGTTTTGAGAGTGAGATTAAGTTTGAAAATGTTAATTTTGCATACGGGAGCGAGCCTGTCTTAAAGAATATAAACCTTACCATTCCAAAGGGCAGGATGGTTGCCATTGTAGGGCCTTCGGGAGGAGGAAAGTCTACCATGGCAGATCTGTTGCCAAGATTTTACGATATTGTTGAGGGGAGTATAACCATAGACGGGCATAACATAAAGGATTATACCATAGGGTCTCTTATTGCGCAGATGGGGATAGTTACTCAGGAGGCAATACTGTTTAACGATTCTGTGTACAATAATATTGCTTTTGGTATAGATGGTGCCAAGAGGGAGGATGTTATTGAGGCTGCCAAGATTGCCAATGCCCATGAGTTTATAGTTAACATGGAGCATGGCTACGATACCAATATAGGGGACAGGGGTGGCAAGTTGTCTGGAGGGCAGAGACAGAGGGTTGCAATTGCAAGAGCGGTGCTTAAGAATCCTCCTATCCTTATCCTGGATGAGGCTACCTCTGCACTCGATACAGAGAGCGAGAGATTGGTGCAGGATGCCCTAACCAATCTGATGAAGAACAGGACATCTATTGTTATTGCACACAGATTGTCTACAATTCAGTTTGCAGATGAGATAGTTGTGCTTCAGCATGGAGAGATTATAGAGAGGGGTACACATAACCTGCTTTTAGAGAAAGGGGGACTGTATTCTCACCTTTGTCAGTTACAGAATTTTAGTTGAATTAAAAATTTACAGCATGATAGAACAAACACTTATTCAGTTGATAGAGAGTAGTATAAAGGAGCATTGGGATCTCCCTGCCCTCTCAGACTACAAAGGGATAACATTGCATTACCGAGATTTGGCAAGAAGGATAGAGAAGCTGCATATCATTTTTGAGGAGTGCGGATTGAGAAAGGGAGACAAGGTTGCAATCTGTTCAAGAAACCAGGCTAACTGGGGCGTGGTGCTTCTTGCCTGTCTAACCTACGGGGCGGTTCCTGTTCCAATATTGCATGAGTTTAAGCCAAGTAATATACATCATATAGTAAATCATTCAGACAGCAGGATTCTGTTTTGCGGAGATATAATATGGGAGAGCCTTTCACAGACAGAGATGCCTAATTTAGAGGCCATTATCCTTATAAATGATTTCTCTATGCTCTATGTGAGCCGCAATGAGATAATGTATGCCCGCGAACATCTTAACCAGAAGTTTGGGGAGAAGTATCCGGCGCGTTTCTTAAAAACGGATGTATCCTATAACTGTGAGGTCTTGCCGGACAGCCTTGCCATGATTAGTTATACATCGGGAACTTCAGGGTTCTCAAAAGGGGTTATGATTCCTCACAGGGCTTTGCTGTCTAACATAGAGTTTGCAAGATTGGTGCATCCTACCATAAGAAGCTCTGCAAAGGTGGTATCTATGCTTCCCTCTGCACACATGTACGGATTCCTTTTTGAGTTTCTTTTTGAGATGACGGTTGGGGCGCATGTACAGTTCCTTACCAGAATTCCAAGCCCAAGAATCATTTTGGAGGCATTTGATACAGTAAAGCCGGATCTGATTATTGCCGTACCGTTAATCATAGAGAAAATCTACAAGCAGAAGCTGCAACCTATACTCAACAAGATGAGCGTTAAGGTGCTTCTTAAAGTGCCTGTAATAGACCAGAAGATACAGCAGCGTATAAAGGATGAGCTTATAAAATCTTTTGGAGGCAACTTTAAGGAGATTATTATTGGCGGAGCACCGTTCAATAAGGAGGCAGATGCCTTTTTCCATAAGATAGGTTTCCCATATACAATAGGCTACGGCATGACAGAGTGCGCCCCTATAATAGCCTATGCTCCATGTAAAGAGCTTAAATTGTATTCGTGCGGAAAGGTTGCTCCTAATATGAAGATAAGGATAGATTCGGCAGACCCTGTGAATGTTCCGGGCGAGATTCAGGTTTGCGGAGCCAATGTGATGTTGGGGTATTACAAGAACCCGGAGGCAACTGCGGCTGCCTTTACAGAGGATGGCTGGATGAAGACAGGTGATATGGGGGTGTTAGACAGAGATGGATTCCTCTTTATTAAGGGGCGTTGCAAGAGCATGATTCTTGGCCCATCGGGGCAGAATATATATCCGGAGGAGATAGAGAGTGTTATAAACAATATGCCATACGTCTCTGAATCTCTTGTAATAGAGGATAATGGCAAGTTGGTTGCGCTTATCTATCCCGATATGGATGCGGCTGCTGTAGACGGCATTACCACCGTAAATATTCAGGAGAAGATAGAGGAGATTATTTTTGGGCAGGTAAATGAGGAGATGCCAAATTACTCTAAAATAGCGGAGGTGAAGATCTATCCGGAAGAGTTTGAAAAGACTCCAAAGAGGAGCATAAAGAGATATTTATACCAGAAATAGAGAGAATACAGCATTTTATCTTGGTTATTATGAATGATAACAAACAGTTGCAGTTTGACAAGAGCTACCTTAAGATGGCCTCTATATGGGCAGACAACTCATATTGTGTTAGGCGTAAGGTTGGAGCTTTGATAGTTAAGGACAGAATGATTATCTCAGACGGATATAACGGCACTCCATGCGGCTTTGACAATATCTGTGAGGATGAGAACGGCTTTACCTTTCCGTATGTTCTTCATGCGGAGGCCAACGCCATAACAAAGGTGGCCAAGTCTAACAACAGTTCAATGGGGGCAACCCTGTATGTTACTGCGGCTCCCTGCCTTGAGTGCTCCAAACTTATTATCCAGGCCGGAATAACAAGATTGGTGTATAGAGACGATTACAGGATTATGGACGGAATAGAACTTCTGCAGAGGGCAGGTATTGAGGTGCTTAGGATTCCTGCAGAGGAGTTATGTAAATAGATGAAGTTATGGGTAATTTATTGGCCGGTAAATGGCAGAGATATATCCTTATAGTATTAGTGGTACTGTTGGGGCTTAGGATTTATGATACCTTTTCATCGGGAAGGAAAAAGATAGATGTGGGTAATCATAAATGGGACAAGCTGCTTGTCATTTTAGATGAGATAGAGAAGAACTATGTAGATTCTATAGATTACAAGGAGCTGGTAGAGAGCTCGCTACCGTACATAATGGAGAATTTGGACCCTCATTCTACATATCTTCCTCCCGATGACCTCGAAAAGGCAGATGAGCAGTTGGTGGGAAATTTCAGCGGCATAGGGGTGCAGTTCAACGTGCCTAACGATACGGCTGTGATAATAAATGTTATTCAGGGGGGGCCGTCCGAGAGGGCCGGTATTTTGTCTGGAGACAGAATTGTAAGTGTAAACGGGGAGAATGTGGCCGGGGTAAAATTCCCGCAGGATTCTCTTATTAAGAGACTTAGAGGGCAGAGGGGTACAACGGTCCATATAGATATGAAGAGGGGGGAGGAGCTTGTTCCTTTTACCGTTAAGCGGGATGTTATCCCTGTAAACAGTGTTGATGCAGCCTTTATGGTTAACGATACACTTGCCTATGTAAAGCTCTCCAAGTTTACAAGAACAAGTTATAAGGAGTTTGTAGAGAGAGCCATTCCTCTTAAAGGTATGGGGATGAACTCTCTTGTCTTTGATTTAAGGGATAATACGGGGGGCTATTTTGACCAGGCGCTGCTGCTTGCAAATGAATTCCTTAACAAGGGAGATCTTATAGTGTATATGCAGGGCCGGCACAGACCTAAGCAGGATTTTTATGCAGACGGAACAGGTAAGCTAAAAGATGTAAAACTATATATACTTATAAATGAGGGTTCTGCATCTTCGTCAGAGATTTTTGCCGGGGCAATGCAAGACAATGACCGCGCTACCATTCTTGGCAGAAGGTCGTATGGGAAGGGGCTTGTGCAGGAACCGGTCTACTTTACCGACGGCTCAGGGATAAGGCTTACGGTTGCCAGGTTCTACTCCCCAACAGGGCGTTGTATTCAAAAACCTTACAGCAGTGATTATCAGTACGATATACTTGAACGCTACCAGCATGGAGAGATGATGGTTGCAGACAGTATAAAGATAAACGATTCCCTAAAATATGAGACCCCAAAGGGAAAGGTTGTATATGGGGGAGGAGGAATTATTCCCGATATTTTTGTTCCTATAGATACTACAGGTGTTACCAAGTTTATGATAGATGGCAACAGAAAGAGCCTTATTGTAAAATATAGTATTAAACTTGCAGATATATACAGAAAACAGTTAAGGGAGATAAAGACAGTTGACCGGTTAGATGCTCTGCTTAATACTATGAACTTGGAGAACGGATACCTTGAGTATGCAGCCTCAAACGGAGTTGTGCCTGCTCCCGGTGAATGGGAAAAGTCTAAGTTTGTGGTGATAACGCAGCTTAAAGGGCTTATGGGCAGGAACACTCAATTAGATGACAATGCTTTCTATCCGTACATCTTACAGATAGACAATGCAATGTATCCTATTGTAGGCAAGCCCTCACAAAGAGATTAAGATATTAATAAACGATTCAGCCGAGAGCAGAGGCAAAATTTATTTTGGCTATGCCGAGGCGAGGAAAAGCTGCACGAATGTGAACTTTAAAAATTTTTGCAATATGAAAAAGATAGGAATGGCATCTGACCACGCCGGTTATGAGATGAAAGAGTACCTAAAGGCGTTTCTTACCATGCAGGGGTATCAGATAAAAGATTTTGGGACACATTCTACAGAGAGCATGGATTATCCCGATGTTGCACACCCTTTGGCATTGGCCATTGAGAGTGGCGAAATCCCAATGGGCATTGCGTTGTGCGGAAGCGGCAACGGCATAAGCATGACCCTTAACAAGCATAAGGGGATAAGGGCGGCTCTCTGCTGGAATACAGAGCTTGCAGCCTTGGCAAGACAGCATAACGATGCAAACGTGCTCTCTCTTCCGGCCCGGTTCATTACAAACGAGCAGGCCAAGGAGATAGTTGAGTCTTACCTGTCAGCCGAGTTTGAGGGGGGCAGACATTTGAGAAGAGTAGAAAAAATCTCCAAATGGTAATGCGGTTGCAAAGCATGGCAGACAACAATATAGATAATTATCCTTGCGGGATAGTACTCAACATAGACAAGCCATACCGTTGGACCTCTGCAGACGTTGTACGGAAAATAAAGTTTTCCGCGCAGCGGTTTTTTCACAAACGGAACATTAAGGTTGGGCATGCAGGGACATTAGACCCTTTGGCCACCGGTGTCCTTTTGATCTGCATAGGCAAGGCCACCAAGATGGCAGAGAGACTGCAATCGGAGAGAAAGGAGTATATTGCAACCGTTAGGGTAGGAGCTACCACCCCATGTTTCGATTTGGAAAAGGAGATAGATGCCGTATTCCCCTATGAACATATAACTAAAGAGGCTGTCATTGAAGCAATTGGGAGAATGACAGGAGAACAGGAGCAGATTCCCCCTGTTTTTTCTGCAAAACTTATAGATGGGAAGCGGGCATACGAGATGGCAAGGGCAGGAGAGGAGGTTAAGATGAAAGCCTCTGTAATTACCATTTATGAGGTAGAGCTTTTAGATTTTAACCTTCCCCACATAAAACTCAGAATATCATGCAGTAAAGGAACCTATATACGTTCCTTTGCAAGAGACCTTGGGGTTATGCTTGGCAGCGGTGCCCATCTTGTAGGGTTGCAGAGAAGCGTTTCGGGAGGTTATAGAGTGGAGGATGCCATTACGGTAGAGGAGGCTCTTGAATTATTTTGCACAAAAAATCTAAAAAACACCTGATAAGCTGAAACTTTTTTCCCGAAAAATCGTATAACTAATGCTCTCAATAAAATTTAGGGAGCATGAACCCGGCAAAATTTTAATAGGGAATTAAAAAAAATGACAGTATGAAACTTTCACAATTTAATTTTGACCTTAAACCAGAACAGATTGCAAAATACCCTGCAAAATATAGAGATGAGTCTAAACTGCTTGTGCTTCACAAAGATACAGGCAAAATAGAACATAAAATATTTAAGGATATTCTTCAATACTGCAATGAGGGGGATCTGTTTGTATTTAACGATACCAAGGTATTTCCGGCAAGACTAAACGGCAACAAGGAGAAGACAGGGGCAGATATAGAGGTGTTTTTGCTTAGAGAACTTAATAAAGATCAGAGACTTTGGGATGTATTGGTAGACCCTGCCAGAAAGATAAGGATTGGGAACAAGCTCTACTTTGGAGATGATGATTCCCTTGTGGCAGAGGTTATAGATAATACAACATCGAGAGGAAGAACGCTACGATTCCTTTTTGACGGCCCTTATGATGAGTTTAGAAAAGCACTCTTTTCTGTAGGAGAAATCCCTATCCCAAAATGGATTAGGGAGAAGCCGGAGGAGATAGATTATGAGAGGTTCCATACAATATATGCATCCAATGAGGGGGCTGTTGCAACCCCTGCCGCAGGCTTGCACTTTAGTAGAGAGCTTTTTAAAAGGATGGAGATAAGGGGGATAGATACAACCTTCCTAACTTTACACATGGGACTTGGACATTTTAGAAGGGTAGATGTAGAGGATCTTTCCAAACATAAGATGGACTCGGAGCAGATGTTTATATCAGAGGAGACGGCAGCCAAAGTCAACAGAGCCAAAGCAGCCGGCAAGACGGTTTTTGCTGTGGGCATTACCGTTGCAAGAGCGCTTGAAACGCCTGTTACCACAAAGAACGAGGTTAAGCCGTTCAGCGGTTGGACAAACAAATTCATCTTTCCTCCGTATCAGTTTGCCATTCCAACGGCCATGGTAACAAACTTCCATCTGCCGGCCTCTACAATGCTTATGACGGTTGCCTCTTTTGGAGGGTTTGACAATGTGATGAGTGCGTATGAGATAGCTCGTAATGAGGGGTACAAGTTTGGTACATACGGAGACGCAATGCTTATTATCTGACAAGATTTTTATCCGTCAGACACTTCCTGTTGGTCGGAACAATAAAATATTGGTTTAAGGGCGTGAGATTTAATATCTTGCGCCTTTATTTCTATAGCAATGAGAGGAGTAGACAGGGATGATGATACGGCCATGGAACTTGCATTGGCCTCTATATTTGCATACAAACCTAAGGTTGCGTTGGCAATAAGGGAGGAGTTCTCCTCTCTTGCAGACTTTTTTAATCTATCGGGAAGAGAATTATTATCTGTAAAGGGGATAACTCAAGAGCAGGTAGAGAGGATAAAATCTGCCGGCTATATAGAGACCTTCTATGACGAAATTGAGTGGTGCAGAAGATATGGGATAGAGATTGTAAGATATGACAAGCTCCCCACAAGGCTTAAAGAGATTCACGATCCGCCGTTTCTGCTCTTTTGCAAGGGGAATAAGGAGCTTCTGTATGCAGAGCACAGCATATCTGTGGTGGGAACACGCTTGGCAACCGATTACGGCAGAACAGCCTGCAATTCAATAATGAGTGCAATGAGCGGAACGGGATTGAATGTTGTAATCTACAGCGGACTTGCATACGGAATAGATGCTGCAGCCCATGCAATGGCAATGTCTAACTCGCTTAAAACGGTGGCTGTACTGCCAAACGGATTGGATAAGATTTATCCCGATAGGCATAGAGAGCTTGCTGTGGAGATTGTTAGAAAAGGGGGGCTGCTTGTTACAGAGTTTTTGAGAGGAACAAAGCCGTTAAAGGTTAATTTTATAAAACGTAACAGGCTGATTGCCTCACTTACCCCTGCCACAATAGTTGTGGAGAGCAGGGTAAAAGGGGGAGCAATGTTAACGGCTGAGTTTGCCGTAGGATATGGACGGGAGCTGTTTGCCGTTCCGGGGAGAATAAATGATGTAAATTCGTACGGATGCAACTATCTTATATCGAGGAGTGCCGCAATTATTCTGAACACTCCGCAAAAGATTCCCTCTGAACTTGGCTGGAATGTAAAGAATATGAGCCCGATATTTG
Source organism: Eggerthellaceae bacterium (assembly GCA_963643305.1). Classification (GTDB taxonomy): domain Bacteria; phylum Bacteroidota; class Bacteroidia; order Bacteroidales; family UBA932; genus Egerieousia. Next base: position 2,309 of record CAVIKQ010000031.1, on the reverse strand, counting down.
AGGTTGAGGGGCAGACCTCTCTCTTTGCAGGGGATTCTAAATTGAAATTGAAAATATTATCTCTGCTAAATAGGCGTTCGGCCACTTTAATTGACTATATTTGCACAGCGGCCGGGGCTTCTGTAGATGATGTATCTGCGGCTCTTGTAGGATTGCAGATAGAGGGGGCTGTAGATTTAAAGGATGACGGGTACATACTGACCTAACAAAAATTGAAAAATGAGCGAATACATAGATACGCACATGCATCTCTACGAAGAGGCGTTTGACGGCGACAGAGATGATGTGGTAGAGAAGATGAAAAAAGCCGGAGTAACCCATTGTATTATGCCGGCAATAGATATATCTGCATCCAAGGCGCAGATGAGGTGCAGTGAACTGTACGGAAACTATACCTCTTTGGCATTAGGGCTGCATCCTACCTCTGTTGGCGAGAGCTGGCAGGAGGAGTTGGACTTTGTTGCCGGTCAGATGAAAAACAGTAGTATGGAGCATGTTTGCGCTGTGGGGGAGATAGGGTTAGATGAGTACTGGAGCAAAGAGTTCTCCAGGCAGCAGAAGATTGTCTTTATGGAGCAGATAAAGATAGCGGAGGAGGCAGATCTGCCAATGATTATACATCTGCGCAATGCTACCGAGTCTCTGTTTGAGGTGCTCGACAAAATGAAAGGGTGTAGGATGCGTGGAGTGTTCCATGCCTACTCCGGCAGTTATGAGATGTATGAAAGGATTAACAGATACGGCAATTTTATAATTGGGATAGGGGGTGTGGTTACATACAAGAATGCACAGGTTGCAAAAGCCTTGGAGAGGGTTCCGTTAGACAGGATTGTGTTTGAAACAGATTCGCCCTACCTCTCTCCTGTACCCTTTAGAGGCAAGAGAAATGACAGCAGCAATATCCCCTACATATCTCATAAGGTGGCCGAGATAAAGATGCAGGATGAGGATATGATTGCCAAAAAGGTAATGGAGACTACTAAAAACTGGTTTAATATTTAACAGAATTATTTATGACAAATGCAAGAAAACTCCTCCTCCTTTATACGGGAGGGACAATTGGAATGAAACAGGATCCCGATTCGCTTGCACTAAAGCCGTTTAATTTTGATCAGATAGAGAATGAGGTTCCCGAACTCAAAAAGTTTGGTTACCACATAGATACCATATCATTTGATCCTCTCATAGACTCATCGGATGTTGAGCCGGCATTTTGGGTGCAGTTGGCAAAGGTTATAGAGGAGAACTACTATTCATACGATGGCTTTGTTATACTGCATGGCACAGACACAATGTCATATACAGCCTCTGCTCTCAGCTTTATGTTAGAGGATCTCTCCAAGCCGGTAATTCTAACGGGGAGCCAGCTCCCTATAGGGGTTTTAAGGACAGACGGAAAGGAGAATCTAATCTCATCTGTTGAGATTGCGGCAGCTGTTACAGAAAACGGTATCCCTTATGCTCCCGAAGTCTGTATATATTTTGAGAACCAGCTTTTTAGAGGCAACAGAACAACAAAATACAACGCAGAGAACTTTAGGGCGTTCCGTTCTGCCAACTTCCCTCCGCTTGCAGAGGCCGGCATACATATAAAATACAACAAGTCCATTATAAGGTATCCGGCAGTTGATGCAGAACTCAAGGTCCATACACGGTTAGATACCAATGTTGCGGCAATAAGGATATTCCCCGGAATCATGCATCAGGTAATGGATTCGGTTATAGAGACACCGGGGCTTAGGGCGCTTGTGTTGGAGACCTTTGGGTCTGGGAATGCCCCAACAAAGAGATGGTTCCTAAATACGGTAGACAAGGCATTGAAAAAGGGGTTGATAGTGCTTAATGTAACGCAGTGTCTTGCTGGAAGTGTAGATATGGAGGCATACGCAACAGGACTGGAGCTTAAACGTATGGGGGTAATAAGCGGCCACGACAGCACATACGAAGCTGCTCTTGCAAAACTTTTTTATCTATTAGGTAAGTATGCGAATAATGAGACAGTTAAGAGTTTGCTAAACAAAAATTTACGAGGGGAGGTAACTTTATAACTGCATTTTGTTGTTCATTATTGATTTTTTTTGCGTAAATTGCGCTGCTTTTGATGGGCAAACTATTTACTAATTAAAATACATTGTTTAATATTTTTAATCATTCAAAAATTTTATGAAAAAATTTTGTATGTTTTTAGCAGTGTTTGGCCTTGTTGCTCTAACTGCTACTTACGCATTTGGTCAAGAAATGTCGGCTCAGGAGCTATTGAGCGGCCAGTCAGACACACCTGTTTATCAGCAATTGAAAGAGAAATTCAT
>CAVIKQ010000030.1:7937-13975 GCA_963643305.1 Eggerthellaceae bacterium | reverse complement strand
TTGCACAGGAGACCATGAAACTGGTACAACAATAATAACATAAATATAACTTATATTACAACACAATAATTTTTAATATGATTTCAAATTTCGAGGAGCTTTTTGAACAGCTCAGAAATAAACCAAAGAAAAAATTGGTTGCTGCTTGGGCTGTTGATGACCATACCATTACAGCAGTTTCCCTTGCCATTAAAGCAGGAATAGTAGATGGTATTCTTGTAGGTGATGAAAAGATGATTAACCAGGTTTGTGCGCAGGAGAATATAGACCCATCTATATTCACAATCATTCCTAACGACAACGAACTTAAATCTATTGCTCAGGCAGTGGAGATGGTTAAAAACGGAGACGGTGATATTTTGATGAAAGGACTTTGCAGTACAGACAAGTACATGAGAGGTATCCTTAACAAGGAGAAAGGTCTGTTGCCTCCAAAAGCTGTATTAAGCCATGTTGGTCTTATATACAACCCTAATTACCATAAATTTATAATTATGACAGATATGGCTGTCATTCCTGCTCCCGATTTCAAGCAGAAGATAGCCATGACAAACTATGTTGTAAACACAGCAAAAGCTCTTGGCATAGCAAAGCCTAAGGTTGCCATGATAGCTGCAACAGAGCAGATGCTTGTTGGAATGCCTGCTTGCGTTGAGGCTGCAATGATAGCCAAGATGAGCGAGAGAGGACAGATAGGAGGTTGCTATATAGACGGGCCTTTGGCTTTGGATGTAGCTCTTTCTCAGGAGGCTGTTGCAATAAAGAAGCTTGTTAGTCCTGTAGCCGGAGATGCAGATTGTCTTGTATTCCCTAACATAGAGTCTGCAAATGTATTCTATAAAACAAATTCACAACTTTGTAAAGGAGTTAAACTTGCTGCAATGGTGGCGGGCGCACAGGCTCCATGTGTCCTTTCAAGCCGTGCAGACAGCATAGACACCAAATTAAACTCAATTGCCCTTGCAGCCATTACAGCTAAATAGAGTGATATATGAGAAATTTGATATTGGTAATAAACCCAGGTTCAACCTCAACCAAAATTTCGGTTTATGAGGGTGCAAAGGAACTGTTTACAAAAACATTAAGACATACAAGTGAAGAGCTTGCTCCATATTCGAACATAAAGGATCAGACCTCTTTCAGAACCGGCGAGGTAAAGAGGGCTCTTGGTGAGAATAATATCAAGATAGAGAATCTGGATATTATTGTAGCCCGTGGCGGTCTGCTTCATCCTATTCCATCGGGAGTGTACGGAGTAAACGACAAGATGCTAAAGGATGTTGAGAGTGCTTGCTATGGGGAACATGCAAGCAACCTTGGAGCAATGGTGGCAAACGAGATAGTAACGGAGATTAAGAACCTTTTCCGTAAGCCAGATGAGCAGAGCCAAACTTGTTTGAGCTATGCCATGGCGAGGAAAAGCTGCACGAATGTGAATGTTTTTGCAAAACAGATAAATGCCATTATAGCAGACCCTGTTGTTGTAGATGAACTTGAGCCTATTGCAAGGATAACCGGCTTGCCAATCTTTCCAAAGAGGTCTATATTCCATGCTCTTAACCAGAAAGCCATTGCAAAACGATATGCAAAGGAGCAAGGTAAGGAGTATAAAGACCTTAATATCATTGTAGCTCATCTTGGCGGCGGAGTTTCGGTTGGAATCCATAACCATGGCAGGATAGTGGACGTTAATGATGCGTTAAACGGAGACGGGCCTTTCTCTCCCGAGAGATCCGGTACACTTCCTGCAATGCAGGTGGCCGAACTGTGCTTTAGCGGAAAACATACTCTGCAGGAGGTAAAGAGGATGATAAACGGTAAGGGTGGCGTAGTTGCCCATCTTGGAACAAACTCCTTTGCGGAGGTTGAAAAGAGAGTAGACGAGGGGGACAAAGAGGCCAAACTTATTTCAGACGCATTCGGATATAACATAGCCAAAGCTATAGGCGGTGTTGCAACCGTTGTGGAGGGAAAGGTTGATGCTATCCTCATTACCGGTGGCGTTGCGTACAACACACCGTTAATGAAGCAGATAGAGAAAAGAGTCTCTTTCATTGCACCTGTAACATTGTATCCGGGAGAGGATGAGATGGGGGCATTGGCATCCAACGCTCTTGCTGTTCTGAACGGAACAGAAGAGATAAAGAATTATTAATGAATACAGATATTCTAATAATAGGAGGGGGGGCAGCCGGGCTATTCTCGGCTGCCTCAACTGTTTTATTCTCAAAAGAAAACAATATAAAATTGCCCTCTGTTACCGTAATAGAGAAGATGGAGAGCTGCGGCAAAAAGATTGGCATTACAGGAAAGGGGCGTTGCAACATAACCAATACAAAAAGCTGGGAGGATTTTTCCGTTCATATTCATCCCGATAAAAATTTTTTCAGGCCGGCATTCTATGAGATGGACAACCGTAAGACAATCTCCTTTTTTGAAGATTTGGGGCTTCCGCTTGTAGTAGAACGTGGAGACCGGGTATTTCCGGCATCATACAGAGCCACCGATGTACCAAAGAGATTATTGGACTATATAAAAACAGACGGAGTAAAGGTGTACACATCCTTTGAGGCCGTAAAGATTATAAAGATACAGGATGATTCCAAAGAATCTGTAGAGACAAGATTTGTTGTAGAGGGGGCAAATGGAGAGAGAATAACAGCAAAATACCTCATTCTTGCAACAGGAGGATTATCCTATCCAAGTACAGGCTCCACAGGAAGCGGCTATAAGTTTGCACAGGAGTTGGGGCACAGGATTATCCCATGTTTCCCCTCTTTAACAGCCTTAGTGCCAAATTACTACAAAGATACAGGTCTTAGCGGCATCTCCCTTAAAAATGTCTCTGTATCGTTGATTGTAAACGGAAACGAGGTTCAGCACGAATTAGGAGACTTAGATTTTACAGAGGATGGAATAGAGGGTCCTATAGGGTTTAAAATCAGCAGGAACGCTGTTTACAATCTTGAAATGGGGCAAAAGGTGAGCCTAAAGATAGACCTCAAACCTGCCGTTAGATCTGAAATGTTAAAAAGCAGAATAGAGAAGGAGACCTCCCAAAAGCATTTGCCAATGCAAAGCCTCCTTTTATCCTATCTTCCCAAAGCCCTTGTAAAACCGTTTATGAATCTGCAACACCCTGTAGACTATAACAATCTTTCTAATAAACTAAAAGACTGGAGATTTGTAATAGATTCCTGTGTGGGTTACAGACGAGCTGTTATTACAGCCGGTGGAGTAGATTTAAAGGAGGTGAACAAAAAGACAATGCAGAGCAAGCTTGTAAAGGGACTCTACTTTGCAGGAGAACTTCTTAACTTGGATGCAGATACAGGAGGATATAACCTTCAGATAGCCTTTTCAACAGGAGCATTGGCAGCCAAAGCCATTATAAGAGAGATTACCGGTTGAACCTTATATCTATCTCCCCAAACGTTATCTCAATACCGGCATTCCCATTTGGCCCCATATTGGATTCGCATCTGTGCAGGCGAGGTTTATCTCCATTGTAAAGGTCTGTTTCAAAAAGGATTATATCTCCGCTTCTGAGAGTTGAGACACGTGTTATGTTGGCAATGACTTTTTGATAATCATTTAACACCTTTCTAATATCCGATTGGTCAATTGCCCCTATATTGGTATTCCCTATGTTAAGGCTTGGTTGTATAGATACAAACTCCTCCTGTGTAAGGAGAGGAGATATATAGGCTGTATTGTCGAGCGCAACAGAGAGAAAATCACCGTATTGCACCCCATTACCTCCCATATTGCATGCTTCCAATCTGATACCGTAACCAAATCCCGATATATATCTTGCCGCATATCTCTCCCCAACAGACTTGGCATTCTTGGCTATCCTTACATATAAAAAACAGGCAACGGCAAACTCATCTGCAAACTCCGGACAGAAATAATCTTTGCCATCCCTGTTTATAGATGTGTCGGGAGTCATAAAAAAAGACTCACCGTTCCCCTCTATTGTTACAAGATTCACTATTGCAGTTTTGTACTTCTTATCTTATTTTCAATTTAATCTCGGTAATTACCCTCTTTGTGTCGCGAGTAAAGTCTCCGTCCATCATCCAAGAGTAGTAGCTCGGTTCAATCTTGAATATATTTTCAACAGGTTGCCCTTTGTGCTTTCCAAAATTAAAGACAGGAACATCATTGTCGTTAAGGACAATCCTGCCGGCATAGTCTACCAGCCTTGTCTTTGTGGAGAATTCAGATAGCATATCTATATCATTTTTAAGCACATCGGGGTATCTGTCCAACTGTGCTTTGAGCACTTCGTAGGTTGCCATGGTATCTGCCTCTGCACTGTGGGCGTTTTCGAGACTTTTGTTGCAGTAGAATTTGTATGCCGCAGAGAGTGTCCTCTGCTCCATCTTATGGAAAATGTTCTGAACATCAACCATCTTATGCCTCCTGAAATCAAAATCTACCCCTGCTCTCAAAAACTCCTCTGCAAGGAGCGGAATATCAAATTTGGTAGAGTTGTACCCGGCAAAATCGCAACCGGACATCCACTGCGCAAGACTTTTTGCTATCTCTTTGAATGTTGGGCAATCCTTTACATCCTCATTGGAGATGCCATGAATCCTCTGTGCCTCCTGCGATATTGGAATGGTGGGATTCACCCTTCTTGTCTTCACCTCATGTGTGCCATCGGGAAAAACCTTTACAACAGATATTTCCACTATTCTGTCTGTGGCAATGTTCAACCCTGTGCTCTCCAAATCAAAGAACAGCAACGGATTTTTTAATTTAAGTTCCATATAGAGTCTTTCTCATTAAGAGTTGATACGCATAGGCATAAGCAGGGCACATATCTCCTCTTGCGGGTCACTCTGTACCAATGGCTGGATAAGTGCCGCCCTGTTTGGATCTGCAAGCCTAAAACAGATCTGGTCGTAAGGAAGATTGTTGAGAATCTCTATGAGGAAGGTAGATTTAAATCCAATCTCCATAGGGGTGCCTTCATATTCGCACAAAACAGTCTCCTTAGCGCTCATAGACATATCTGTATCTTGGGCAGATATTTCGAGATTGTTCTGTGTGAGCTTGAATACAATCTGGCTTGTAGCCTGATTCGAGCAGACAGCAACACGTCTGGTAGCATTAAGTATATCTGCTCTTGGCACAGTAAGCACATTGCTGTTGTTTTTTGGTATAACAGATCTGTATGCAGGATAGGTTCCATCTACAAGTCTGCATACCATAAGAGAATCGGCAAATGTAAAATATGCGTTCTTCTTGTCGTATGATATGTTAACAATATCCTCCTCCGTACACTTTACAAGGTTGTTCCTTAATATGTTGGCAGGTTTTTTAGGCAGGATGAAAGAGCCGGCCGTTTCCCCTTTTATGTCTGTTCTTGTAAAATATACCAACTTGTGTGCATTTGATGCCACCAATGTTGTCTGTTCCGGGGTAATGTCAAAGAAAATACCATTCATTACCGGCCTTAACTCCTCATCTCCTGTGGCATACAGAGTGTTGTTAATCCCCTCGCAAAGAAGAGTGCCCTTTACCTCTATGTTGCTTGCCCCCTCTAAAACAGGGAGTTGGGGATATTCATTTGTAGAGAGAAACGGAATCATTGCATTTCCGTTAGACCATACTATATTCACAACATTCCTCTCCTCAATGGTGTTTAATTCTATCGGTTGCGTAGGCAACTCTTTAAGGGTATCTGTAAGTAACTTTGCCGGAACTGCAATCTCCCCCTCCTCATTAACCTCCTCTATATGGAGTACTGTTCTAAGAGTAGTCTCTGAATCAGATGCTGTTATCGTAAGCTCATGTCCCTTTAAATCAAATAAAAAATTATCCAAAATAGGGATAGAACTCTTAGATGCTATTACTCTTGCAACCTGCTGCAGACTTTGCAGCAAATCTGTACTTGATACAATAAGTCTCATACTATCAAAATTTCATATCCAATTTCACACTAAGTAATCACTAAAAAGAACATCTTTGTTCAAAACACAAATGTACAAAAAAAAATGGACGGCACCATTTCAACGGCATATAAT
>CAVIKQ010000030.1:0-7927 GCA_963643305.1 Eggerthellaceae bacterium | reverse complement strand
AGCCGTTCTGTCTGTAAAAAAAAATTCAGCTGATTGCTATGTAAATAATTTTTTGTAATTTCGCAAGATAATTTTGACGCATGAGACAGTTAAAGATAACAAAATCAATTACTAACAGGGAGAGTGCCTCCTTGGATAAGTATCTTCAGGAGATAGGTAGAGAGGAGTTGATTACAGTAGAGGATGAGGTTGAATTAGCCCAAAGGATAAGAAAAGGGGATCAGGAGGCTTTGGAGAAACTAACAAGAGCTAATCTGAGGTTTGTGGTATCTGTTGCCAAGCAGTATCAGAATCAAGGACTTAGTCTGCCCGATCTTATAAACGAGGGGAATCTTGGACTTATCAAAGCTGCAGAAAAGTTTGATGAGACAAGGGGCTTTAAGTTCATATCGTACGCTGTGTGGTGGATAAGACAGTCTATCCTGCAGGCTTTGGCCGAGCAGTCGAGGATTGTGAGACTGCCGCTTAATCAGGTTGGTTCACTGAACAAGATTAACAAAGCCCTGTCTAAATTTGAACAGGAGAATGAGCGTATGCCATCTCCGGAAGAATTGGCAGAGATTTTAGATATTCCAAAGGACAAAATTGCAGATACCATGAGGGTGTCCGGCAGACATGTCTCTGTTGACGCTCCATTTGTAGATGGTGAGGATAACAGCCTTTTGGATGTTCTTGCCAATCCCGATTCTCCTAATGCAGACAAAGGGTTGGTTAATGAGTCATTGAACAAGGAGATAGAACGGGCCTTGTCTACACTTACAGAGAGGGAGAGAGATATAGTGAAATACTTTTTCGGGATAGGTATTCAGGAGATGACCTTAGAGGAGATTGGAGAATATTTTGGACTTACAAGAGAGCGTGTGCGCCAGATTAAGGAGAAAGCCATAAGAAGATTGAGGCACAGCGCCAGAAGCAAGTTGCTCAAGAGTTACTTAGGATAATTTTACCCAAAAATAACCCCTGATTCAGATGAAAAAACAACTATTAACGTTATGTGTTGCAGGATGTTGTGTTGCATCTTGCAGCGAGAGCAGGGTGGAGAACCCTCTTTTGGCCGAATGGAATACTCCATTTGAGATTCCTCCTTTTGAACAAGTTAAGGCGGAACATTATATTCCGGCATTCAAGGCTGCCATGGAGCAGGAATTAAAAGAGATAGATGATATTGTAAACAATCCTGCGGAGCCTGATTTTGAGAATACGATTGTTGCATACAATCGTACAGGTGAGCTTCTTTCAAAAGTATCTGCCGTATTTGGCAGTGTAAGCGGAGTGGCATCAAATGATGAAATCATTGCCATTGCAACAGAATTGTCCCCTTTGAGAAGCGCTCACAGCAGTGCAATCTCTTTAAATGAGAACCTGTTTAATAGAATAAAGGCCGTTTATGACAAGAGAGAAACTTTGGGTCTGGATTCTATTCAGATGAGACTCGTAGAGGAGACTTACGAAGGGTTTGAGAGAAGCGGTGCAAACCTGCCGGCAGACAAGAAAGAGGAGCTGAAGAAACTGAATGCAGAGATATCTGCCTTACAACTTAAATTTGGGCAGAACCTGCTAAAGGAGACAGCTGCTTTCAAACTGGTTATAGAGAATGAGGATGATTTGGCAGGATTAACAGAGAATCAGATAGCTGAGGCCGCATCGAGAGCCGAGAAAGCAGGTATGACAGGCAGATGGATTTTTGGTTTGGATAATCCAAGCATAATGCCTTTCCTTGCAAATTCGGCAAAACCGGAGTTAAGAGAGAAGATGCTTAATGCCTACCTAAACAGGTGCAACAATAACAATGAGCAGGATAACAAACAGGTTATTAAGGATTTAATCTCATTGAGACTTAAAAAAGCCCAACTGATGGGTTACGATGATGCCGCTGCCTTTATTCTTGTAAAAAGAATGGCCAAGAACTCAGAAGCAGTGTATGCTCTGCTGGATCAGATCTGGAAACCGGCTATAGCTACAGCCAAGAGGGAGGGAGCGGAGATGATAAAGATAATGAGGAGCGAGGGCAACAACGGAGAATTCAAGGCATCTGACTGGAGATATTATGAGCAGAAGGTCAAAAAGGCAAAATATGATATTTCCGAGGAGCAGCTTGCCCCTTATTTTGAGATAAACAATGTAAGAGAGGGTGTCTTTTATGTTGCAAACAGACTGTATGGAATGTCTTTCAGAAAATTGGAGAATGTACCTCTTCCAAGCAACGAGGCTGTAGCTTTTGAGGTTTTGGACTCAGACAGTTCACACCTTGGTGTTGTCTTCTTTGATATGTTTGCAAGACCGGGACAAAAGCGAGGCGGTGCATGGTGCGGAGGCTTCAGGAGCCAGAGCTACAAAGATGGAGAGCGTGTTGCTCCGCTTGTAACAATAGTAGGCAATTTTACCAGACCTGTTGGAGATAAACCGGCTCTTCTTACAACAGATGAGGTTGAGACATATTTCCATGAGTTTGGGCATGGCATAGCATCTCTGCTCAGTGATGTAAAATACAAGGGTCTTGGGGGCTACCCAAGAGACTTTGTAGAGCTTCCTTCTCAGATAAACGAGCATTGGGCATTTGAGCCTGAGGTACTTAAAGTCTATGCCAAACATTACAAGACAGGAGAGGTGATTCCGCAGGAGTTGGTAGACAAGGTTATAGCATCGGGAAAATATGGGCAGGGCTTTGCAACTGTAGAGTATCTTGCTGCATCATATTTAGATATGGATTTCCACACCTTAAAGGAGATTCCTGCAGATATAGATATTATGAAGTTTGAGGCTAAGGTTCTTGGAGACAGAGGAATTTTGGAGCAGATTCCGTCGAGATACAGAAGCCCATATTTTAATCACACCTTTGGAGGAGGCTATACTGCCGGCTATTACAGCTATATTTGGGCAGAGGTGTTAGATGCAGATGCATATCAGGCATTTGTAGAGACAGGTGATATATTCAATAGCGAGGTGGCCAAGAAATTCCGTTGCGAGGTGCTTTCGAGAGGTAATGAGGCAGATGCTATGCAGCTGTACATTAACTTCAGAGGCAAGAAACCGGGAATTGAGCCGTTGCTTAAGAACAGAGGACTTAATTAAGGGGGGTTGCCGTTGCGCAGCTTATCCGCTGTGCAGCTTTCCTTACCATGATATATTACGGTGGAGACCAAAATAATCAGTCTCCACCGTTTTTTGTGTTGCATTTATTAGTACCTTTGAAAGTTCTTAACTTTAAATTTTGATGACTGGCTTTTGGAGTTCTATTGAGCATTTCATTACAGTTGTAAGTGATGCTGTGTGCGGCTATCCGCTCTTTTTGACACTTATTGGCGGAGGATTGTTCTTCCTTGTATATTCTGGTTTTGTTCCATTCAGATATTTGGGGCGTTCCATTAAATCGTTGAGAAAAAAGGACGATTCGCAACCGGGGCAAATATCATCTTTTGAGGCGCTTATGTCTGCAATAGCAGCAACTGTGGGGATGGGAAATATTGCCGGTGTAGCAATAGCACTCACAATGGGTGGACCGGGGGCTATTTTCTGGATGTGGGTAAGTGCATGTGTTGGTATGGCTACCAAATTTTTTGAAGGTACTCTATCTATCATGTACAGAGGAAAGGATACAAACGGAGAGATTCAGGGAGGCCCTATGTATATGATAACATCTGCTTTTGGCCCCAAATGGAAGCCGGCAGCTGTCTTCTTCTCAATATCGGCCTTAATAGGCACGCTCTGCGTAATGCAGGCAAACCAGCTTACGGAGGCAATAGTCACAGTATTTACCACACCGGCAGGAATTGAGAATACAGTTGGCCTGAGAGCTTTGATTGGAGTAGGAATCTGTGTAATTGTTGCCTTTGTTGTCCTTGGCGGTATTCAACGAATAGCCAAACTCTCAACAAAACTGGTTCCTGCAATGGTTATAATGTACTTCCTGCTTGTTGGCTACATAATCATAACAAACATAACAGAGGTTCCAAGAGTCTTTGCAGATATTTTTGAAGGTGCCTTTAATTTTAAGGCAGGGCTTGGAGGCTTTATAGGAGTGGCAATAATAGGAGCAAGGCGTGCAGCGCTTGTAAATGAGGCCGGAGTTGGAACGGCATCAATGATGCACGGCGCTTCTAAAAACAACGAGCCTGCCAGAGAGGGACTTATAGCCATGATTGGCCCGGCAATAGACAGTGGACTTGTATGTACACTAACAGCACTTGCAATTTTGCTCAAAGGGGATTATCATGTAGAGGATATAAAAGGACTTGAGATTGCAATCAATTCATTTGAGGCGGCCATTCCCGGTTACGGTGCTCTGCTGCTAATGTTAATGGCAATCATTTTTGCCTTCTCAACAATGTTCTCCTATTCATACTACGGAACAAAATGTACAGGTTATCTGTTTGGGGCAAAAAATGCAAAATACTACAACTATTTTTACTTGGTAATGTTGGTGGTGGCAGCAGTCATACCGTTAAAAGCTGCGGTTGGAATAATAGATTTGGCTTACGCCTTAATGGCATTCCCAACCATAATAACACTGCTTATACTTGCACCAAAAGCAAAGGCTGCACTCAAAAGCTACATAGCTAAAGAGGATGCCGAAAGAGAGAGATGAGTAGAACATTAAATATAAAGAGATGAATCCAGAGAGTTTTATTTTTGAGAAGGCCAAGGAGGCAATTGAGAAGATTTATAATGTTTCGGTTCCCGATAATTTAGTCCAGACTCAGGCTACCAGAAAAGAGTTTGAAGGAGATATAACATTGGTCACCTTTCCGCTGTTAAAGAGAAGTCATAAGGCTCCCGATGTTACCGCAAATGAGATAGGGGAATATCTTAAAAGGAATAATGAGGAGATAGAGGAGTTTAATGTTGTAAAGGGATTCCTTAACATAAAGTTTTCGCAGAAGTTCTGGAAAGAGATACTTGGAGATATAAATGCTGCCAAGGATTTTGGGCAGTGGAAACCAAGCGGCAAGACCATAATGATAGAGTTCTCCTCTCCAAATACAAATAAACCGCTTCATCTTGGACATATAAGAAATAACCTTTTAGGATGGTCTGTTTCTCGTCTCCTTGAGGCAAACGGACACAATGTTATAAGGGTTAACCTTGTAAATGACAGGGGAATACATATCTGCAAATCTATGCTTGCATGGCAAATGTTTGGCAATGGAGAGACACCCCAAAGTTCGGGAATGAAAGGGGATCATCTTGTAGGAAAATATTATGTTCTGTTCAGCAACGAACTTAAAAAGGAGACAAAGGCCATTGCCGCCCAAAAGAATATACCGGAGGAGGAGGCAGAAAAGCAGTCTCCAATACTGAAGAAGGCGCAGGAGATGCTGCTTAAATGGGAGCAGGGAGATAAAGAGGTTGTAGAGCTTTGGAAAATGATGAATGGATGGGTATATGAGGGCTTTGAAGCAACATACAAGAGGCTTGGAATCTCCTTTGCAAAGACCTACTATGAATCGCAGACATATCTGCACGGCAAGGCATTGGTGCAGGAGGGATTAAAGAGAGGAATCTTTGAGACACATGAAGACGGCTCTGTTTGGTGCGACCTTACCAGTGACGGCCTGGATAAGAAGCTGCTCCTTAGAGGAGACGGAACATCTGTCTATATGACGCAGGACTTGGGAACCGCCGTTCAGAGATTTGAGGAGAATAACCTCGACGAGCATATTTATGTTGTTGGGAATGAGCAGAACTACCATTTTCAGGTATTGAAACTCATACTTAAGAAGTTGGGCTTCAACTGGGCAGACAATATCTACCATCTCTCATACGGAATGGTAGAACTGCCAAACGGCAAGATGAAGTCGAGAGAGGGAACTGTTGTAGATGCAGACGACCTTGTACAGAGCATGTACGAGACCGCAAAAGAGACATCCGAGTCTATGGGCAGATTGGAGGGTATGTCCAATACAGAGAAAGAGAATCTTTTTGAGATGATAGGATTGGGAGCTCTCAAATACTTCATAATCAAGGTAGACCCTAAGAAGACAATGCTTTTTGACCCTCAGGAATCTATAGATTTCAACGGCAACACAGGCCCTTTTATACAGTACACTCACGCCAGAATAAAATCTATTCTCAGAAAAGCGGCAGAGGAGAGGGCAGCGGAGTGCAACAACAGTGTTACCCTGCTCCCACAAGAGGTTGAGATAATAAAACTGCTTAACCAGTTCCCTCAAAAGATACAGGATGCCGGCAAGGAGTTGTCTCCTGCAATAATTGCAAACTACTGTTTTGATGTAGCAAAGGAGTTCAGCCGGTATTACCACGATGTTACAATCCTTAAAGAACCGGACACTAATACAAAGCAGTTCAGGCTCTTGATGATTGAGCTTATCTCAAAAGTACTTGTTAAAGGTATGGATATTCTTGGTATAAGGCTTCCCGATAGAATGTAACTTTCTATGGAGAGAATGAGGGCGCAGTTTCCCACAAGTGTTAAAGAGCTTGATACGCTTGGTTGGAAAAATGTAGATATCGTACTCTTTACAGGAGATGCCTTTATAGACCATCCCTCCTTTGGAGCCGCCGTTATAGCAAGAGTTTTGGAGAGGGAGGGGTACAGAGTTGCCGTTGTGCCGCAACCCAATTGGAGAGATGACCTTAGAGACTTTAAGAAGATGGGGGAACCTCGTCTCTTTTTTGCTGTCACATCTGGAGCAATGGACTCAATGGTAAACCATTACACGGCTGCCAAGCGGTTAAGGAGTACAGATGCCTATACCCCCGGAGGAAAATCGGGAATGAGACCCGATTATGCTGTAAAAACATATACCTGCATCCTTAAAGAGTTATATCCTCACATACCTGTTGTTATAGGGGGAATAGAGGCCTCTTTGAGGAGGGTAACCCATTACGATTATTGGCAGGATATCCTTATGCCATCTATTTTGGAATGGACACCGGCAGATCTGCTTATTTACGGAATGGGGGAGAGGGCAATCATAGATGTAGCCGCATTCATAAAGAAAAACAGAAAGATTATCAAGGGAGGAACAGATTTCCTTAACAGCAAAGAACTTGCACCGCAGATTCTTGAAATGCGTCAGGTTGCATTCAAAAGCGTGGTACCTCCAAAGACAGCTTTACACGGAGAAAAAGAGAATGAGGATTATAAGTTACTTCCCTCTTTTGACAGCTGCAAAAGGGATAAGAGGGCATTTATAGAGGGTTTCAACATTATTGAGACAGAGGCCAACAAGGCTCACCCAATGAGACTTGTAGAGGCTGTAGGGTCTCAATATATCTATATAAACCCAACAAACCCTGTTCCCAATACAGCAGAGATAGATTCCTATCACAACCTGCCCTTTACCAAGTTGCCGCATCCGAGATACAGAGGGAAGCATATTCCGGCTTACGAGATGATAAAGTTCTCTATAAACACTCACAGAGGATGTTTTGGAGGTTGCAGCTTCTGTACAATAGCCGCACATCAGGGGAAGCATATTCAAAGCCGGTCTGAGGAGTCTATTTTAAAGGAGATAGCCCAACTGACTGCTTTGCCAGATTTTGCCGGCAATATCTCAGATTTGGGCGGTCCCACAGCCAATATGTATGGAATGACGGGTAATGATGAATCTGTGTGTGAGAGGTGCTATAGAAAGAGCTGCCTTTATCCAAAGAGGTGCCCCAATCTAAACAACTCCCACAGAAGGCTCCTTAAACTTTATGCAGAGGTTGAGAAGATTAAAGGAATCAGGCATGCCTACATAGGCAGCGGTATAAGATATGATCTGTTCTTGGATGAGAAAGGGTTTTTAGACAGTTCATCCAAACCATATTTTACAGAACTTGTACTCAAACATACATCGGGAAGGTTAAAAGTGGCTCCGGAACATACCCAACCCAATGTTCTAAAACTTATGAACAAGCCCTCCTTTGCGCTTTTTGAGAGGCTGAGAAGGGAATTTGATGCGTTGATAAGGCAAAAAGG
>CAVIKQ010000029.1:0-14281 GCA_963643305.1 Eggerthellaceae bacterium | reverse complement strand
GAATAAACTCTCTCCTTTGAAGACGGCCTCCATAGAGCTTATAGATCTTACTTTTAACGTAAACATCTTCTCTATATTTGAGATTCTGAAGATTCTAATGAAAAAAGTAAATCAAAAAGCACTTGATAGAGTGGTGCTGATTTCTGCGTTGGTAAGTGAACGAGGCAATGTAGGCAACTCTGTTTATGCGGCCTCCAAAGGTGCCATAAACTCACTTGTATATACACTTGCGAGAGAATTGTCCCCCATTAAAATAAATGCGCTATTACCGGGAGCCATTGAAACGCCTATGACAGCCAATCTTGATGAGACATACAAAGTAGAGATGGGAAAAGACACTCCTTTGGGATGGGGTACACCTCAGGATGTAATTGATTATGCAGAATTCCTGCTTAGTGACAAAGCGAAATGGATAACCGGACAATGTTTGTTTATTGATGGAGGAAGAAATACAAAGTAAAATGGCAAAAATGGATTTGTTTTTAGATACAGCAGGTAAATGGGTAACCAACAAGGATCTTTATGATACTCTAATAAAGCTTGAGGCTGATAAATGCAAGATTCTTTATATACACTCATCATTGACATTTGGAGCACCTAATCCAAAGTTAAAGAAAACGCAACTTCTTGGAGCAATTATAGATGTTATCAAATCTTTGGGTGTAAAAACCGTTTGTATGCCAACATTTACATTTAGCTTCTGTAATGGAAGAGATTACGATCCTGCAAAATCCGCTTCAAAAATGGGAGCGTTGAATGAGTATTTTCGTAAGCAACCGGAAGTCATTCGTTCTGTTGATCCACAAATGTCTACAGCATTACTTGGAGAGGATACGGACTTGGTTCTGAATATTGGTCATTCTTCCTGTGGAGCTAACTCTACATTTGATAAACTTCGTCATCGGGAGGGGGTTAAATTTCTCTTTTTAGGGCCTCTTATTGGAGACTGTATGACTTATATGCATTATCTGGAATGGCTGTACGGAGTTGATTATAGGTATGAGCGCATGTTTCGTGGTAATGTGACAATTAATGGAGAGACAAAGTCTGTGGAATATGACCTGTTTTGCAGATATAACGGAGTAACTGCCAATAATGGTTCTTATATATACGAACAAACAATGTATGATGCTAATGTAGCTCATAAGGAGAATCTTGGAGATGGTCATATTTCTATTGTAGAGGAACAAGTTGCGGCAGAGGTATATAAGGATTTTCTTAGGAGGGATAAGTCTTATTTTGTTGACTACTGCGAGAACTATATTAAGGATAAGACATACAATCCTGTAGGAGAGGTGGTTGCAATGTAATTATATGGCTATTACAGTTAAAAAGATAATCAATAATCCCATTAACTCTAACAGTTTTGTGGTCTATGACAAAGAAAAAAACAATAACTGTTTTATTGTTGATCCCGGGACGAAAGATTGTCTGGATTTAGAAGAGTTTATTGTATCCGAGCATCTTTTACCATCATTTATTCTTTTAACTCATGAACATTTTGACCATTGTTGGGGCTGTAATTACCTACAGGCTAAATATCCTATACCAATAATTGGCTCAAAAGAATGTATTGAACGTATTAGAAATCATAAAACTAACTGCTCGGTATTTTATAATCCATCCATTGCTTTCGATATTAATGGTTCTACACAAGAGATTAGTTCAGGTGAGTATGCTAATCTTAATGGTTTCAAAATTAAAGTATATTCAACACCGGGTCATACGGAGTCAAGTATCTCCATTTTTATATATAATCACTTGTTTACGGGAGATGCATTGATAAACGGAATGAAGACAGTAACAAAGCTGCCAAGGGGGTCTAAGACTAAGGATATAGAAACAATGTCCTTTTTTAAAACTCTGAAAGGTAATGGCATAATTGTTCATCCGGGACATTTAGATGAATTTTATCTTGATGACTTGGATTTTAATTGATTAGTTGCTAAGCACTCAACAGTATCTTTTTATGAAATTCAGAAATATTCCTTTCAGCCCGCCTGATATGACAGAGGCAGAGGCTGAAGAGGTTCGTGGTGCTATACTTTCGGGGTGGATTACCACCGGGCCACGGACCAAGAGACTTGAGAAATTGGTTGCCGGGTATGTGGGCACGGAGCAGTCTGTTTGTTTGAATTCGGCCACTGCTGCTTTGGAGATGGCTTTGCGTCTGCTTGGTGTTGGCCCCGGAGATGAGGTGATTGTGCCGGCATACACTTACACGGCTTCTGCAAGTGTTGTTGCTCACGTGGGGGCAAAATTGGTTTTGGTAGATATTCAGGCTGATTGTCTTGAGATGGATTATGATAAGATGGCCTCTGCAATTACAGAGCGGACCAAGGTTATTGTACCTGTGGATTTGGGCGGTGTAATGTGCAACTATGAAAAGATTTTTAATATAGTTGAGTCCAAGAGGGGGCTTTTCTGCCCGTCTAACAATATTCAGAAGAGACTTGGCAGGATTGCAGTGTGTGCCGATTGTGCTCACGCTTTTGGTGCTAACCGGCACGGAAGGATGGCCGGAGCGGTTGCGGATTTCAGCTCGTTCTCTTTCCATGCGGTTAAGAATTTTACAACTGCGGAGGGTGGCGCGCTTACATGGAATCTGCCTTTCGGTACAGAAAAGGTAGCTTCTAAGCAGACTTATTGCGGCTCACCTGTTCCGTTCATTCAAGATGAGACCTGGAATGAGTTCCTTTACAGGCTTGCGCAGCTTTTCTCCCTTCACGGGCAGAACAAGGATGCTCTTGCCAAGACTAAGATTGGGGCTTGGGAGTATGATATCATAGGCCCTTGGTACAAATGCAATATGACCGATGTTGTGGCTGCAATAGGCCTGATTCAGTTTGAGAGGTATCCCTCTCTTCTTGCCCGTCGCCGGCAGATAATAGAGAAGATGAATACCGCTCTCTCGTGTCTGAATATCAAAGTGTTGAACCATTATGGGCCTGATTGGTGCAGCAGTGGTCATCTTTACATTGTCCGCATTATTGGAAAGAATCGGGAGGAGACTAATAGAGTTATAGAGAGGATGGCTGAGCGTGGTATTGCTACCAATGTTCATTACAAACCGCTCCCCATGATGACTGCCTACAAGTCTATGGGATTTGATATTAAGGACTTCCCTAATGCCTACAGGGCTTTTGAGAATGAGATAACCCTCCCTTTGAATACTAAGATGACAGATGAGGATGTGGATTATGTAATTGAGAATTTTATAGAGATTGTTAAGAACTCCTAATGAAGAGGTTGTTTGATATAGTTATGAGCGGACTTGGCCTTATCCTGCTGAGTCCGCTTTTTGTAGTGGTGGCTGTCTGTATAAAGTTAGATTCTCCCGGTCCTGTTTTCTATCGTCAGGTAAGGGTGGGGTGGCACAATAGAGATTTCAGGATATTCAAGTTCCGCTCTATGCGTGTTGGGGCAGATAAGGGGAGTCTTGTAACTATAGGGGGGCGTGACTCTCGTATCACACGTTTGGGGTATTTTATCCGCAAGACAAAGATAGATGAACTGCCACAACTGATAAATGTCTTTGTGGGTGATATGAGCCTTGTTGGTCCGCGTCCTGAGGTTCGCCACTATGTTAATTACTGGACACCGGAGCAGATGCATGTTCTCGATGTCCGCCCCGGCATTACCGACCCTGCCTCTATAAAGTTTCGCAATGAGAACGAGCTTATGAGCCGGGCTGATGACCCGGAAAAGTACTACATTGAGGTCATTATGCAGGAGAAGCTGAACCTCTATTTGGAATATGTTGAAAATGCCTCATTCTGGTACGATATAAAGCTGATTTTAAGAACATTCATGGCTATTGCCACAGAATGAAAATCACCGCTCCCTAATTCAAAATAATGCTCCCCTCTCATTAATCCAAAATGATACTCCACGCTTCCTAATCCAAAATGCTTCTCACCATCTCTTAATTCCAAACTTTGAATGTCCCGACAGCTTGAATTCTATTGGGATTGAGATTTTTACGCTAACTTTTTCTCCGTGTAGTTCTGCCGGTTTCCATTTTGGAGATGAGGATACAACTTTAACGGCCTCCTCATCCAATGCGGCTGTAACACCTCTCACAACGGTTACATCCCTTACATTTCCGCTCTTGTCTACAACAAACTCCACAACAACTTTTCCGCTGCTCCTCTCCTTAATGCTTGCTTTAGGGTATTTGAGATATTTGTAGACCCATCTGTCTAAGAACTGCCTCTCGTCTCCATGCAGGAACATGGCCTTTTTGTCTACGTCTTGTTGAGCGTAGATTGTCTCGCCGTCAGATGCAACAGAGGTCTTTACTGTTACCGGTGCGCTCTGTACTGTTTCTGCGTTGGCCATCTCTAAGGCAAATGAGTAGATATATTCCGATAATGCTGCCATCTGACTGTAGTTCAGCTTATCGGGAGTATCGTAAATAGAATGGTAGTCTTTGTGGAGACCTGTGGTAAACAGCACAGTAGGAATCCCCTTGTCGTAAAAAGTCCTGTGATCGGAGGGGAAATAGTCTGTGTGCAATGTTTTTGGGGTTATCAAGGAGGCGCTTCTCTGCGAGGTTCTCTCCAATGCCTCTTTGATTTGGGTATCCTGAACAACGGTATATGCCTGTACGGGGTTGCCTGTTCCGCTCCTCCCAACCATATCTATATTAATCATCATTACAACCTTCTCCATTATATCTTTGAATGAGTTGTTGGCAAAATACCAGCTTCCGGTCATTCCTGCCTCCTCTCCTCCAAAGAATGCAAATATTACAGAGCGTTTGAACAGGTATCTGTTAAGGTCTGTGTATTTTGCTATTTCAATGGCTACTGACACTCCCGATGCGTTATCGTCTGCACCGGGGTAAACCTGTATCTCCTCCCTCCCGTTGTGCATTATGGTATTTGTGCCAAGGTGGTCGTAGTGTGCCCCAACAACTATATATTCGTTTTTAAGTTTTGGGTCATACCCTTCAACTATCCCTATAATATTGGCACTTCTTATGGTATCTCCCGGTGTATTTATTATAAGGTATTTATCCCCTTCCCTATTGGTAAGCATTGTTATACCTGCCTCAGAGAGCGTGTTATAGATATATTGTGCAGCCATTCTTTCCCCCTGGCTGCCAATTTTTCTGCCCATAAGGGAATCAGACGCAAGAATGGCTACGCTCTTTTTCAGAGCAGCCGATACCTCCTCTAACTCCTGGGCGGTTGCTCTTACAGGGCCCAACACTCCGCACAATACGGCTGCGAGCAGGATAACAATTTTACCTCTTTTCATATATAGTCTTGTCTGTTTGATTTGTCTTTTGGCTCTATCTGTCAGCCTCTTATGTAATGGGGCATATCCTTGTCCAATACAATGGAGACCTCAACTAACCCGGCTATGTTGCCATTTTTATACCAAGGTGTCTGATATATCAGTTTTTTCTGACCTTTTTTCTCTATGGTATAGGCGTTGTGTGCTCCTGTGGCAAGCAGTCTCTGTATTGTCTCCCACGAGGAGGGCTGGTGGCACTCCTTTAGGTTCTTCCCAATAAGATTGCCCCTTGCGGCAAAGACCTCTCGTGAGCAGCGGTTCATATAAAGGACAAATCCCTCGCAATCACAAATTGTAACTGCGAAGGATACCTGTTCTGCCCAATCCATAATCTCTTCCAAGCCTTTGGATTGTATGTTATTCATAATCTGCTATGTTATTTTGTGTAGAAAGGGGTCTTTACAACATTTGCTTTGAGCAGTTTCTCTCTCACCTTTATATAGATAACAGACCCTGCTTTGTAGAGAGGTGCTGCAACGTAGGCCATACCTATGGCTTTTCCAACAGAAGGAGCTACTGTTCCCGATGTTACAAAGCCTATCACATTGCCCTCTGCATCACAGACTTCATATCCGTGGCGTGCAACCCCTTTGTCTTCCAATATAAACCCGCAAAGTCTTCTCTTAAGGCCGTCTGCTTTCTGTTTAAGCATATAGTCTTTGTCTAAGAAATCCCCCTTTACATCGTTGAATTTGGTAATCCAGCCAAGGTTTCCCTCAAGTGGAGAGGTTGTGTCATCTATATCGTTACCGTAAAGACAGAAGCCCATCTCAAGACGCAGGGTATCTCTTGCTCCCAATCCTATAGGGCGAATCCCCTCAGGCTTGCCAGCTTCAAATACTGCTGTCCAGAGTTTGTCTGCATCTTCGTTTGCAACGTACACCTCACATCCACCTGCTCCGGTATAACCTGTGGTAGAGAAGATTGCCTCTTTAATGCCGCCAACGGAGCATTTCTTAAAGGTATAGTACTCCATATCCTCTACGTTTGTGTCGCAGATTCTCTGCATTATTTTAAGTGCATTTGGCCCTTGGATTGCCAACTGGCAGATCTCATCGGATGCGTTGTACAGCTCTTTACCAGGGGTAATGTCAAATTGTGGAGCTATCTTGCAAAGGTGGGTCCAGTCTTTCTCTATGTTTGCTGCGTTAACCACAAGGAGATATGTCTTGCTGTCTATCATATACACCAAAAGGTCATCTACAATTCCGCCCTGGCCGTTAGGGAAGCATGAGTACTGTACTTTGCCGGGATACAGTGCGGCAACATCGTTAGAGGTTACATATTGCAGGAATTTAAGGGCATTAGGGCCTTTTACCCAGAATTCCCCCATGTGCGATACGTCAAATACGCCAACGTTGTTTCTAACTGCAAGGTGCTCATCTTTAATGCCTACATACTCTATAGGCATGTTATAGCCCGCAAATGGGGCCATCTTGGCGCCAAGATCTATGTGTCTCTGTGTAAATGGAGTAGTTTTCATTTATCTATGTTTTATTTTTTATTAAGGTTAATTATTCTTAAAAATCCATAATTCATCGGGAGAGAGAGCATATTTTTCTATGCGTTTGAGCGCGTTCTTGGCCTCTTCCAATGTTGTGCTTTCTCCTGCGCATACAAATACGCTTCCGTCGTTTCTGTCTATCTCTACCGGCTTTTCATCTCTTTCTGTGAGCAGTCTCTTCATGTTGTCTATATTGGCCTGTTCTCTGTAACGGCCAAGCACAACATAGTATTTTCCATCTGCCATATTCTGCCTCTCTACTGAGGTTTCATCGGCAGCGGAGGTTGGGTTGTTTTGGGTATAACAGGCAGTGGTGTCTGCCGTCTCCTTTGCTGTTGAGTCTGCCTTTTTCTGTTCTGCCTCCTTAAGGTCTCTCCACATCTGGTCTAATTGGTCAGATGTGGGCATGTTAAAGAGTGTGCGTATGCGGTCGCAACTTAAAAGAGTACTGCAGACGCACAACACAAGAAGTAATTTTAAGATAGAAAAGTTTTGTCTCATGGGATAAATATCTCTCTACAAATGTAGAATTAATTGGCTCAATTTCAAAAAAAATGTATATTTGAAACTGTTAACAGGGTCTGTTTGTCTAATACTAAGGTTTATCTGTATGACAACATTGCTTAAAAGGATAAAGGAAAGGGTAGGTATGGCCAATAATCTGAATGTAGAGGCTGCCCGGGAGTTTATAAAGTCTAATGTGGAGTTCAGAGGGGTTGGTCTATGGCTGCTTATGTTTGCTATAATTGTTGCAAGTGTGGGTCTTAATGTAAACTCAATACCTGTTGTTATAGGTGCAATGCTTATCTCGCCGCTTATGGGTCCCATAATGGGGATAGGTATGGCTTTGGGGATAAATGACGGATACCTTTTAAAGAGGTCGTTTGGCAACCTGTTGGTTATTACGGTTGTGGGTGTTGTGGTGTCTGCGGTCTATTTTTTTATCTCTCCATTAACATTAGATAATCCAACAGAGCTTCTTGCAAGAACCAATCCAACCATCTATGATGTGCTTATTGCGTTTTTTGGTGGTTTGGGTGCTATTCTGGCGGTCTGTACCATTGAGAGGGGGAGCATAATTGCCGGGGTGGTAATAGCAACTGCTCTTATGCCACCGCTCTGTACTGCCGGTTATGGGCTTGCAAATGGTAATCTTACATTCTTTTTTGGTGCAATATATCTTTATCTTATAAACTCTATATTCATTGCGTTTGCTACATGCATTATGGTCAGATACCTGCATTTTCCTTTGGTGAGGATTGCAGATGAGGCCAAGCAGAAACGGGTGCACAGGATTATGACAATATGCACTGTAATATTGGTGATTCCAAGTGTCTATACGGCTGTTGTTATGATAAAGGAGAACAGGTTTGAGAGGAGTGCCAAGGAGTTTGTTGCTGCAAACAGGAATTTTGACAATTCTTACATTTACGATTATTCCATAAAGCATTTGGCCGGGAAACAGTCTGTTCTTACTATTTCGGTAGCAGGTGAGCCTCTTAGTACAAGGGAGAGGTCCCGCCTGTACGAGCAGTTGGATAAATTCAGCATAGGTAAGGAGCAACTTAAAATAAATCAGACAACTACGGCGGTTAAGGATAATAGCTCCGACAAGGAGGTGGTGCAGACAATTTTTGAGCAGAGTGAGCAGGAGATAAGTAAAAGGGAGGCTACAATATTGCAGTTGGAGTCTGAACTGAGCAGGTATAAGGGGAAGGAGTTTCCGGTTAGGCAGATAGCAAGGGAGATTGAGGCGCAGTACCCTGATTTGGTGTCGCTTTCATTGTTGACCGGCAGCTCTTTTAGGGATAATGATGTTAAGGAGGAGACAATAGCTATTGTAAAGTTCAGAGAGGCGCTTTCTGATGAGCAGTTGTCTAAACTCAAAGTATGGCTTGCCGTTAGGTTAGATGTAAAGGAGCTGAGGGTGATAGCGGAGTAGGTTGGTGTAATGAAGAGATGAAGCAGACGATGCGGAGTTTGCAAATTTGTGATAGTACAAAGTTATAAATATTGGATAATGGCAGAAAAAGCAATCGAATTGGAGGCTATTGACCCCGTTGAGATTTATGGAGTGAATGACAGGTTTCTTGAGAGGTTAAAGGAGAATTTCCCTCAACTAAAGGTGGTGGCAAGGGGTAACAAAATAATGCTCAAAGGGGATTATGCAGATATATCTCATTTTGAAACAGCTATTAATGAGTTGGTGGCCAAGAGGATGAAGAAACGGAAATTGGATATGGACGATGTAGAGTCTGTTGAGAAAAATATTGTGCAGACAGGCAGTAGGGTTGCTTTTTTGTCCAATAAGGAGTCTGTTTCTGCTGCAAGGTATGCCGGGGAGCGTGTAGAGGAGGATTTTAACAGTGTAATTGTATATGGCAGTGATGGCAGGGCTATAAGTGCCAGAACCAAGAATCAGAAGAAATTAGTAGATGATTATTTTAACAACGACCTGATATTTGCTCTTGGTCCTGCGGGGTCGGGAAAAACATATACGGCAATAGCTTTGGCTGTAAGGGCGCTTAAAAACAGGGAGGTGAAGAGGCTTGTGCTTACCCGTCCGGCTGTTGAGGCGGGGGAGAAGTTGGGGTTTTTGCCGGGGGATTTAAAGGATAAGCTTGACCCGTACCTTCAGCCGTTGTACGATGCTCTTATAGATATGATTCAGCCTCAGAAGCTTAAGCTGTATATGGAGGATGGGACTATTCAGATTGCACCGCTTGCGTATATGAGGGGGAGAACTCTCGAAAATGCTTTTGTTATCTTAGATGAGGCTCAGAATACCAATATAGGGCAGTTGAGGATGTTTCTTACAAGGATGGGCAATCATTCTAAATTTATTGTAACGGGCGATATGACCCAGATAGACCTCCCTAATAAGGAGGATTCAGGCCTTTCTAAGTGTATAGAGATTGTGCGTGATATAGAGGGTGTTGCCGTTACAAATTTCACCAAGGAGGATATTGTAAGGCATCCTCTTGTGGGAAAGATAGTTAAGGCTTTTGAAACAAAAGAATGAGCCTGCCTGTGGGTGTGCCTGTATGGGTGCCGGAATATAAAAGTGCGCTTTTTAACAATAAAAGGTTAATTTTGCACGTTTATAAAAAAAGAAACATACTACGATACAATATAAAATGGAATACAATTTTAACGAGATTGAAAAGAAATGGCAGAAATATTGGGCCGATAATAAGACTTTTAAGGTTGGTACAGATACGTCAAAGCCTAAATATTATGTGCTCGATATGTTCCCTTATCCATCTGGAGCAGGGCTTCATGTAGGACATCCTCTTGGCTATATAGCCAGTGATATATACAGCAGATTCAAGAGATTAAAGGGTTTTAACGTGCTTCACCCAATGGGGTACGATGCTTTTGGATTGCCTGCCGAGCAGTATGCTATACAGACAGGGCAGCATCCCGCGGTAACAACGGAGCAGAATATTGCAAGATACCGCACTCAGATGGACAAGATAGGATTCTCGTATGATTGGGACAGGGAGGTAAGAACGTGTGACCCTCACTATTATAAATGGACTCAGTGGGCTTTTCTGCAGATGTTCAAGAGCTGGTATAACAAGGATACAGAGAGGGCAGAGCCTATAGCGGAGCTTGAGGGGATTTTCTGCAAGTGTGGCAATGCAAAGGTAAATGCGGCTTGTGGAGAGGTGAAAAGCTTTACGGCAGATGAGTGGAACAATTTTTCTTTGGTGGAGAAGGCTGATATACTCATGGCTTACAGGATAGCCTATCAGGGGGAGACGGCTGTTAACTGGTGCCCTGAATTGGGGACTGTTCTGGCTAATGATGAGGTGAAGGAGGGGCTTTCTGTACGCGGGGGGTATCCTGTTGTTCAGAAGAAGATGAAACAGTGGCAGTTGAGAGTTTCTGCCTATGCCGAGAGGCTGCTTGCCGATATGGAGCAGCTTGAGTGGAGCGATGCCCTTAAAGAGATGCAGCGCAACTGGATAGGAAAATCTCAGGGTGCGGAGATGATTTTTAAGGTGCAGAACCCCTCTACGGGGCAGGAGTATGATATGACAATCTTTACCACTCGTGCAGATACTGTATTTGGGGTAACGTTCATGGTGCTTGCTCCTGAGAGTGAGTGGGTTGAAAAGCTTACTACGGCAGAGCAGAAGGGGGCGGTAGAGGAGTATCTTGCAATGGCGGCAAAGAAGACAGAGAGAGAGAGAATGGCGGAGACAAGAAAGGTAACGGGGGTGTTCACAGGTTCGTATGCAGTGAATCCGTTTACGGAGGAGAAGGTGCCTGTATGGATATCGGAGTATGTGTTATCGGGATATGGAACAGGTGCAATTATGGCGGTTCCTGCGCACGACAGCAGGGACTACAGCTTTGCAAAAAGGTTCAATCTCCCTATAATACCTCTTATAGAGGGGTGTGATATATCTAATGAGAGTTTTGATGCCAAGGAGGGGATAATGATAAACAGCGGCTTCCTTACCGGCATGAGTGTAAAGGAGGCAATACCTGCTGCTATAGATGAGGTTGAGAAGAGGGGTATAGGGCACAGGCAGATAAACTACAGACTAAGAGATGCTATCTTTTCGAGACAGAGATATTGGGGAGAACCGTTCCCTATATATTATAAGGATGGGGTAGCTACCCCTGTGGAGGAGGCAGATCTTCCTCTTACCCTGCCAAGTGTAGACAAATTCCTCCCAACGGAGTCCGGTGAGCCGCCTTTGGCAAGAGCCAAGAATTGGACCTATAAAGGTTGTCCGTTGGAGACAAGTACAATGCCGGGCTTTGCAGGGAGCAGTGCCTACTATCTCAGATATATGGATCCTCATAATGACAAGGCTCTTGTGGGGATGGATGAGGATGAGTATTGGCGTAATGTAGACCTCTATATTGGTGGTACTGAGCATGCTACAGGCCATCTTATCTACTCTCGTTTCTGGAACAAGTTTTTGTATGATTTGGGATATGTTGCAGAGAAAGAGCCATTTAAGAAGCTTGTAAATCAGGGTATGATACAGGGCCGTTCCAACTTTGTGTACAGGATTAAGGATACAAACAGATTTGTCTCTTACGGCCTTAAAAATGAGTATGATACAACGGAGATTCATGTTGACGTGAACATTGTCTGCAATGACAGATTGGATATAGAGGCGTTTAAGAGGTGGAGACCCGAATTTGAGACTGCGGAGTTTGTTTTGGAGAATGGGGAGTATATCTGTGGTTATGCGGTTGAGAAGATGAGCAAGTCTATGTTTAATGTTGTGAATCCCGATAATATCTGTAACGATTATGGTGCCGATACTCTGCGTCTGTATGAGATGTTTCTGGGTCCTTTGGAGCAATCCAAACCTTGGGATACAAAGGGGATAGATGGTGTACACAGGTTCCTTAAAAAATTCTGGAGAATGTTTCAGGATAAGGAGGGAAACTTTTATGTGTCAGATACAAAGCCGTCTGCTGCTGAGTTGAAGACACTGCACAGACTTATAAATAAGGTAGAGACAGATATAGTGAACTTCTCATATAATACATCTGTAAGTGCCTTTATGATAGCTCTGAACGAGCTTCAGGAGCTAAAGTGCAACAATCGGGAGATTCTTGAGCAGTTTACCGTTCTGCTCTCTCCGTTTGCTCCTCATATTGCAGAGGAGTTGTGGAGTATGCTTGGCCATAAGGAGAGTATCTCTTTTGCTACATTCCCTAAGTACATGGAGGAGTACACTATAGAGAACAACTTTGAGTACCCTGTCTCTTTTAACGGTAAGATGAGGTTTAAGATAAATCTTTCTAAATCTCTCACTCCCAAAGAGGTGGAGGAGATTATAAGAAAAGATGAGAATACTGCAAAATATCTTGCCGGAGGTACAATAAAGAGGGTTGTGGTTGTCCCGTCAAAGATTATTAACATAGTTTGTTAAGATAGATGTACAGGAATTGTATTAAATAGATTAAGCGTAAGCCACTATACAGAGTTTGATTCATCTGTGTGGTGGCTTTGCTGTATAAATTATTTTGTTATGGCAAATGAAATATCTGCTAAAAGAAGAGCTTTTAGAACAGCAAAAGAGTACATAATAATAAGTATAGGGGTATTTCTGTACTGTGCAAGCTGGATAGCCTTTGTAAGCTCCAAAGGAATATCGGGAGGAGCTCTCCCCGGCATTGCCACCATAGTGCAGTTTGCAACGGGAATACCTATTGCCTATACATATTTTACCATTAATGCAGGTCTGCTTATAGTGGGAACAATTGTGCTTGGAAAGGGGTTTGGCTTTAAGACGGTCTACAGTTTTCTTTTGGCCTCTGTCCTGTTTAAGATTCTTCCCGATATGGACTGGATTAACAATATCTCAGATATTAAAGAGGTATTCATAAATGCAATCATAGGTGGTACAATAGGGGCCATTGGTATAGCATTGGTGTTTAAGAATGGAGGGAGTACGGGTGGAACGGATATAGTTGCCCTTATCATATCCAAGTACCGGGAGATCTCTCCTGGAAAGGTGTTTCTTTACTGTGACCTTATTATAATAGGCTCTATTATTTTCCTGCCGGGACGAGGTTTGCAGGATGTGGTCTACGGCTATTTGCAGATGGTTTCATTTTCGTTTATGGTTGATGCGCTTCTTACCGGCAACAACCAGAGCGTGCAGATGCTTGTCTTCTCCCAAAAGTATGAGGAGATTGCAGACGCAATTGTAAACAGGGTACATGGTGGTGTAACAGCGGTGCGATCGAGAGGCTGGTACCTTAAAAAGGAGAGCGAAGTGCTTATTGTCATTGCCAGAAAAATACAGATGGATCAGATTACATCTGTTGCAAAGGAGATAGATGCAAATGTATTTATATCTGTAACCTCTGCAATGAATGTGTACGGGAACGGATTTGCCCAGATTAAGAAAAAAATAAGGCTGAGGATTATGGATATATGATTTTAGGTATATCTTTGCAGCGAATAATGTTGTAAACAGATTAGATAATAAGATAATATGCCTAATAGATTCAATCTGATTTTTTCGGAAGTCAAAGCCTACTTTCTGATTACTTGTGGATTATTGTGCTATGTTTTGGGATGGGATGTCTTTCTTATTCCAAACAATATGGTTGGCGGTGGTGTAACAGGTATTTCCGCAGTGCTGTTTTATGCTTTTGGAATAAATGTAAGTATCTCGTTCTTTGTAATTAACACAATATTGTTGTTAATAGCATTAAAGGTTCTTGGGAAAGGCTTTGGTGTAAAGACAGTGTATGCAATCATGATAACATCTGTCTTTCTGGAGTTTGTGCCAAAGTTTATCTCTCCGTCGTTTATAGAGGAGTTTGCAATGTCTAACGGCAAGTTGCTGTGCGGAATCTTTGGTGGTGTAATGAGCGGATTGGGAATTGGTATCTGTTTCTCGCAAGGGGGCAGTACCGGCGGTACAGATATAATTGCCCTTATGATTAACAAGTACAAGAACATATCACCCGGCAGGCTAATCC
>CAVIKQ010000028.1:13860-14503 GCA_963643305.1 Eggerthellaceae bacterium | reverse complement strand
CTCTTGCATACATAGTGCAGTTATACGGATTCTCCGGCTTCTGAATCTTTGCAGAGGCTGTTGGAGCAAACTCATATAGGTCTTTATATGATTTCTCAAAAACCATATAGTTAAAATTTATTGAGAAGTTGTTGAGACTGTCGTTGAAATCTGTACTCAGTTTAGACTTGTGTATTGCCGGCAGTCTGTTTTCGTAGTCCCTCTTAACCTCTACGTTGGGGTTAATGTTCTGGGCAGAGATGCCTCCTGCGAATGCTGTAAACAATCCTATTATGGTTATAATCTTTCTCATCTTTCCAACTATTTTTTGCTTTCTAATTTTTTGAAACGGACATCGAGTTGCTGAAATACATCATCCTCTTTTTCTTGCGGGGTGTAGTTCTCTTTGATAGATGTATAGGTAGCTTCTGCCTGTCCTATGTTGTTCTGGTCGTAATATGAATCACCCAATATTATAAAGCTTTTTGCCAACCAGTATGTCTGCTGAGAGCCTGAATCGGAGAACCGGAACACAAGCTCCTCTAATTTCTCAAACTCTCCTCCGTTGTAGGCAGATTTTATAAGCAGGTAGTTGGCTTCTGCACCGATGGCTGTTTTTGGTTTTTTGGCAAGAGATACAAGCTGCTGCTCTCCGCGTTTGGTG
>CAVIKQ010000028.1:11899-13850 GCA_963643305.1 Eggerthellaceae bacterium | reverse complement strand
ATCTTTCACTGTCTGTGCCGCTTTTGGAGATTCTTTTGTAACAATCAGGGCGTTCTTTATTGCCAAATCGTAGTTTTTTAGCCTGAATGCGGAGTGCATTGCTCCTGTTGCAGCCAACAGCTTGTTGTTATCTAATTTTGCTATCTGCTGCAGGGTCTCATACCCTTTTAGTGCCTGTTCATATTTTTGCAGTTTGTAGGATAGCTCTGCGTAGTTTAGTGTTGCAAGCTCGGAGAATGCTCCCTCTCCCTCCTCCATTACTCCTCTGTATGCTGTTATGGCATCTTCCGGCTTATCCTGTCTTTTATAGCTCTCTCCAAGATAAAAATTGGCGTTTGCAAGATATTGGCTGTTAGGGTATTCTGCTATGAAGTTATTGAGCAGCGTAGCGGCTTTTGCATAGCTGCCGTTAAGGTAGGTCTGCTCTGCCGCATTGTATATGATTGTCTCCCTTTCGCTTGCGCTTTTGCGTTCAGACAGGCCAATCTGGTCTATGTAAGCTAAAAACTCCTGCTGCCGGTTAAGTGTCTGGCAGATGCTTTCCAGGCCTGCAAGTGCGCTCTCTGCCTCCTCTGATGAGGGAGATTTTTCTATTATCTCTTTGTAATATGCAATGGCTTTGTCGGGATGCTGAAGGTTGGAATAGATCATACCTAATTCAAGCAGTGACTTGTAGTGGTAGGTACTGTCTTTAGATTCTTTGAGAAGCCTGTTAAAGACATCTGCCGCCTCCTCATCTTTAACGGATTGCACAAGGGTACGCCCAAGTTCGTACAGCGATTGTGAGAAGTATTCATAGCCTGAATATTTATCGGCTGTAATCTCTCTGAGGAGTGCTATCTTCTTATCCTGCTTTGCAGTAAGGCCGTAGCATATAGCTGCCTGATATGGGGTGTAAAGGTCTTTGTAGTTGTTAATCACTCCTGCTTTTTCATAAATCTCGGCAGCTTTGCCGTATTCCCGTGTCATAAAGCGGCAGTCTCCTATGCGGGTCATTGCTTCAACTGCAAGTGGGGCATCATCGGGAACCACATACAGGAACTGATTGAAATCTCTCTCAGCTTCTGCATATTTGCCAAGTTTGAAATTTATATATCCCAAGTTGAAGAAGGATAGGGGGTATTCCTCTGTCTCTTTAAACCGGGGATTGGCCCTAAGGGTGTTCAGCTGAGCCGAAGCCTCGGTGTATTTGCCTGTCCTGTAAAGGGATTCGGCTAACCAGAATTCGGCTAAATTGGATAGGTCTTCGTTGCTCCCATTCTCTGTTGCTGCAAGAAAAAACGGGATTGCAGCATTGTATCCGCTGTTGTCTACCAACTGAATACCTCTTAGAAAGGAGGCTTTCTGAATATTGTTTATAACGTTGGGGCTCTTGTCTATAACCTTGTTCAAGGCGGTAAGGGCCTCTGCATAGTTTCTCTCAAGCAGGAACGCAGTTGCAATGTAGTTGTGAATCTCATCTGCCTTTGACCTGTTGTATGTAAAGGTTTTAAGATAGTTGTACAGCGGCTCTACGGCTCTGTTTATGTCAAAGCAGAGTTTTGCGTAGTTGAAATAGGCATCCTCTTTTATAGATCTGTCGCTGTTCATCTCCGATGCTTTGTAGAAGGCATCCTTTGCGGCATATTTGTTTTTCAGCTGTATGTAACTGTTTCCCGAAAAATAATATGCGCTTTGTACCAAAGAGTCTAAGTGCTTGGAGTCCTTTGTGTAGGGGGTGTAGGCAGCGTTGTCTGTCACCTTTTTGAAACTCTCCACAGCCTCTTTGTACATCTTTAGCTGATACGACATTATGCCGGAATAGAAATTGTCTGACGATGTCAGTTTAACCCCGCTGTCTGAATAGAGTTTGAAATATTTTTGGGCTTTGTCTGTATTTTTTTCCTGATAATATGCCTCGGAGAGCATCCTTGCAACCTTAGGCCTGTATTCGTCCGATACTTTGCTATAC
>CAVIKQ010000028.1:0-11889 GCA_963643305.1 Eggerthellaceae bacterium | reverse complement strand
AAGATATGGTATCCTGAAAGCATCTCAAATCTTTGGTCTGCAGATGATGCCATTAAATGCGGGATTGCCTCTTTGAAATTCTGCTCTGAATAAAGGATGTACCCAAGATAATATTCAGATGCGGTAAGGTATCTCCTGTTCTCTGTTGAGCCTTTGATGCTGTTGATGAGAGATTTGAACTCAGATGCGCTCTGCTTCTGTTCTCCTACTCTCATAAGGCAGTAGGCGTGTTTGAAGCGGAAGTTGGGAGCTTCACTACGAGATATGTTGTTTACCTTGTTAAGAAAGGTAAGGGATTTTGTGTAATTGCTGTTGTCAAACAGATATATTGCATATTGGAAATAGATTCTGTCTAACATGAATGAAGTGGGATACTCCTCTGCATATTTGGCTATGGTCTCATCTATGCCGGCCGTTTGAGTATGTATCTTGCAAAGAACTATGTAACCATCAATCTGGCTTGCAGGCATGGTGGCAGAACCATTCTCCCTTATATTCTCAAATTTGGCCAACGCCATGGCGTATATTCTGTTTTTGTACAGTTCAAGCGCCTCCTTTTCATTAGAATCGGTGCTATTGATGTTAATGTTGCCGTTGCTGATGATATTATTGCTGCTGTTGCTACTGCCATTGTATTTGCTGATGCTGTTGCTGCTGCTGTTGCTGCTGCTGTAGCTGATGCTGTTGCAATATGCTGCGGGGCATATCTCGTTGAACGGAGCTGCACCAACTGCATCCTCTGCCAATACAGACAGCAGTACAGCCATTAAAATGATACTCTTTTTATAACTCATTTTACCTTTACCTTTTTGATCTATACCTCGTTTCCTTAAAACGGAGCCAAATCTTGTCTAATTTTATACTAATGCCTACTTGCGATGGCAAAAATATAAATTGCAGCGTAAAAATATGAAAAACAGTTTATATTTTTGCAAGAAATAATCACTTTCAAAATAATGCCAAAATGCCAAACTTTGATATTTACGGTGAGCCTATTGAGGATTGTAAAGATTTTAATATAACAGATTCGGAGTTGCAGATTAATGAGGACAGCAGGGAGGATTTTAATCTTCTGGCCAATGATTATAGGGAAGGGCAGGATAATGTCCAATATAATGAGTGTGATGAAGGGTTTGTAAGAGAGGAGCGTGTGATACAGCCTGTAGAGGAGATGCCGGCAGGGGGCAATGCTGTTGCAGATGACAAGCCTTTTGTTGCAGAGGGGTCTGTAAAAGAGATGAAAGAGGAACAGGAGGGGGTGAGGCTTATAAGATTGAGTGGGGTTGATATATTTAACGGTGGCAATCTTATCCTTTCTAATGTGGATTTTGAGGTTGACAGGGGGGAGTTTGTGTATATCATTGGCAAGGTTGGAAGCGGCAAGAGTTCTGTAATAAAGTCTCTTATCTGTGAGCTGCCTGTAGAGGGGGGAGTGGCCGAGGTTTGCGGTTATAATCTGCACAGGATAAAGAATAGGGAGATTCCGTATCTTAGGAGAGAGATTGGTGTTGTGTTTCAGGACTTTCAGCTGTTAATGGATCGTTCTGTAAATGATAATTTAGAGTTTGTACTTAGTGCCACAGGGTGGAAGAGGGAGAGCCGGAGGATTGAGAGGGTGAATGAGGTTCTGGAGATGGTAGGTATGCAGACAAAGGCACACAAGATGCCGCACCAGCTCTCCGGAGGTGAACAGCAGCGTATTGCAATTGCAAGGGCCTTGCTCAATAATCCAAAACTCATTTTAGCAGATGAGCCTACGGGTAACTTGGACAAGGAGACGGCTCATGGCATTATGGATCTGCTTATGAAGATTCACCGAGAGGAGAAGCCTGCAATTGTAATGGTAACTCACAATACAGAACTGTGCAGGGATTTTCCCGGAAAGGTAATGCTATGCAGAGAGAATTCTCTTGTTGAATGTAAGGAGCTATAATACAGACGGTATGACAGAGAAAGAGAGACAAAAAAGGATTTTTGAATGGTTCAAGGCAAACATGTCAAATGCAAGGTCTGAACTGCATTTTGATTCACCGTTCCAGCTTATTATTGCTGTAATCCTGTCTGCACAGTGTACAGATAAACGGGTTAACATGCATACTCCTGCCATATTCAAGAGGTTCCCAACTCCGCAGTCTTTGGCAGATGCTTCTGTAGAGGAGATTTACAGCTATATCTCTTCAATATCTTTCCCCAACAACAAGGCAAAACATTTGAAAGGGTTGGGGGAGATGCTTGTTTCAAGGTTTGGTTCTGTTGTTCCGTCTACTGTTGAGGAGCTTGAACAGCTGCCTGGCGTTGGCCGCAAAACTGCAAATGTGGTTGCCTCCATTGTTTATGGTGCGCCTGTCATTGCTGTTGACACACATGTCTTTAGAGTGGCGCACAGGCTGGGTTTGTCTAACGGCACAACCCCTCTTGCCGTTGAGGAGGATCTCACCAAGATGATTCCAAAGCAAGACAGGGCAGATGCCCATCACTGGCTTATTCTTCATGGCAGATATCTCTGCACTGCCCGTAAACCCAAATGCTCAGAATGCGGTGTGGCCGAGTGGTGTAAAAAGGTGTAGGGGGTGTTTTTAGTGCTGTCTAAAGATAAGGAGCTGTTTTTAGATTTTACAGTATAAAAAATATCAGCTTTTAATTTAAATGCAAAATATGGCTGCAAACATAAGTTGGAACGATATTCTCAAGGACTACTGTGCCTACCTCAAATTGGAGTTATCTCTTAGTAACAATAGCGTGAGCGCTTATAAGTCGGATGTTTCCAATCTGTTGGCCTTTGTAGCCGGTGATAATGCCAATACTTGCAGCATTAATGGCAAAGAGAATACTTTAACTGTCGGCCATTCTGTGACCAAATCAGATATAGATGCTTTTTTTGCACGCAGGTTGGAGGAGGGGATGACAATTCGCTCCCAGTCACGTTATCTAAGCTCTTTCAGATCTTTTTTTACATTCATTGTGGAGCGTTATGGCGATTTGGGCTTCACAAATCCTGTAGAGGGAATGGAGATGCCAAAGATTGCTCGCAGGTTGCCTAATATTTTATCGGTTAAGGAGATAGAGAGCATTCTCAATGGCTTTGACCTTTCTACAGCAGAGGGGGTGCGGAACAGGGCTATAGTTGAGATGTTATATTCTTGCGGTTTGAGGGTGAGCGAACTGGTAAATCTCAGGATGCAAGACCTCTTTTTTAAAGAGAATTATATAAGGGTTATAGGCAAGGGGGATAAACAGAGGCTTGTACCAATAGGGGAGTGTGCAATATCCTCTGTTGAGAGCTATTTCCATATACGGTGGGAGATTCTTGCAGATGCAGGTTACAGGCGTGGCAAACATACAGAAGTGCATACTGAGATTAATCGTATAGTTTCTGATTCCAATGATACCCTCTTTTTAAACAGACGTGGAGGCAAACTTACGCGAGAGATGATTTTTACCATAATAAAAAGGGCGGCTGCTTCTGCCGGAATAACCAAACAGATTTCACCGCACACTTTCAGACACTCCTTTGCCACGCATCTTGTTGAAAACGGTGCAGACTTGCGCGTTGTTCAGGAGATGTTAGGGCATGAGAGCATCCTTACAACCGAAATATATACCCATGTAAGCCGCGAGGTATGGATGAAAGATATACTCTCCAAACACCCTTTGGCAGGGCGTTAGAAAGAAGTGCGAAAAGTTGTCTGTTGACTTTGTTTAAATAGCGCGTAATATGCAACGCGCCAAAATTAGAGCTGCTTTTTTTGAAAATACGCCACATATACAACTTACTGAAGTGCGAAAAAACCGCAGCATACATTAGTATGTGAGGATTTTTGAGACACGAGAGTAAGGCAGTAGATGGGGATGTACTTTTCAAAAAAATTATTCCCATTCTATAGTAGCCGGCGGCTTCGACGAAATATCATAAACAACCCTGTTAACCCCCTTCACCTTGTTTATAATCTCATTGGATACATTTGCCAAGAAATCATACGGAAGATGTACCCAATCCGCTGTCATGCCATCGTTTGATGTAACAGCCCTTAATGCCACGGTGTACTCGTATGTGCGCTCATCACCCATTACACCAACAGACTTTACAGGGAGCAATATTGCTCCTGCCTGCCATACAGCATCATACAGAGCTATTTTGCCAGCTTCTCTGTTGTTAAGATCTTGGAATCCGTTAGAAGCGGCAGGGAGAGTTGTCATATACTCGCGCATGCTTCTTGTGTAAATATCATCTGCATTTTTAAGAATCTCCAATTTCTCCTTAGTGACCTCTCCGAGAACCCTTATTGCAAGACCCGGACCGGGGAAAGGATGACGTGAGATCAGTTCTCTTTTTATTCCAAGAGCTTTACCCACACGCCTTACCTCATCTTTAAAGAGGGAGCGCAACGGCTCTACTATCTTTAGATTCATCTCTTTTGGCAAACCTCCCACATTATGATGGGATTTAATGGTTGCAGAGGGACCGTTTACAGAACAGGATTCTATAACATCGGGATATATGGTACCCTGTGCCAACCAACGTGCATTTGAGATTTTACGGGCAGATTTGTCAAACGTTTCAATAAAAATGCGGCCTATGATTTTCCTCTTCTTTTCCGGCTCTGTTACCCCTTTAAGCTCAGTTAGAAAGAGACTGGAAGCATCTACGCCGTCTACATTAAGCCCCATATCCTTGTAAGAGGCAAGAACGGAGTTGAACTCGTTTTTTCTAAGCATTCCGTTGTCTACAAAGATGCAATGAAGATTGCTCCCTATTGCCTTGTGCAGCAAAACTGCCGCTACGGTAGAATCTACTCCTCCGCTAAGCCCAAGTATCACATTGTCATCTCCTAATTTCTCTTTCAGCTCTTTAACGGTTGATTCTATGAACGAGTCCGGTGTCCAGTCCCCTTTGCAGCCGCAGATGTCGTAGACGAAGTTTTTAAGCATCTCTCCCCCTTTTTGAGTGTGGAATACTTCTGGATGAAACTGAAAGGCGTAAGTCTCCTCCCCGTCAATCCTGTATGCTGCATTTTTTACATCCTTCGTAGATGCTATCAGCTGTGCGTTGTGCGGTAGCTTTGTAATTGAATCTCCATGGCTCATCCATATTTGGGATTCTGCCGGTACATTCCTGAAAATAGGGCAGTCAGGCTCCTCTATTGTAAGTATGGCTCTGCCGTACTCTCTGCTGTCAGATGCCTCTACACTGCCTCCACAATGGTGGGCAAGGTACTGGGACCCGTAACAGATTGCCAATAAAGGCAATTTGCCCTTTATGTTGCCAAGGTCAATCTGCGGTGCCTCTGCATCCCTTACAGAATAGGGACTACCGCTAAGGATAACCCCCTTTACAGAGCTGTCTAACTGTGGAACCTTATTAAACGGATATATCTCGCAATAGACGTTCAGTTCCCTTAATCGTCTGCCTATTATCTGGGTAAACTGTGAACCAAAATCTAAGATTACTACCTTTTCAGTCATGCGTGTAAAAAATTTTTCACAAAAGTAGGACAAAAAAACAAGAAATATCTAATTTTGCGGTTCAATTATGCAAAAAATAAGAAACATAGCAATCATTGCTCACGTGGATCATGGAAAGACCACTCTGGTAGACAAAATGATTCTTCAGGCGCATATTACCAGAAATGCCGAAAAATATGGTGAGCTTATTCTAGACAATAACGATCTGGAACGTGAAAGGGGTATAACCATTCTTGCCAAGAATGTGAGTGTGCCTTACAGGGATTATAAAATTAATATCATAGACACTCCGGGTCACGCAGACTTTGGCGGGGAGGTAGAGAGGGTGCTTAATATGGCAGATGGTGTACTGCTGCTGGTAGACGCTTTTGAGGGGACTATGCCTCAGACAAGATTTGTGCTTCAGAAGGCTATTGAGATGGGTAAGAAGCCTGTTGTGGTAATAAATAAGGTTGATAAACTTAATTGTCGTCCCGATGAGGTTAATGAGGAGGTTTTTGACCTTATGTTTACTCTTAACGCAACGGAGGAGCAGCTTAATTTTAAGACTATTTACGGGAGTGCAAAGCAGGGGTGGATGTCTGTAGACTGGAAAAAACCTACCAAAGATATTGTAGCCCTGCTCGACACCATAATAGATGAGATTCCTGCTCCAAAGGTTGAGGAGGGAAGTTGTCAGATGCTTATCTCATCTTTAGAGTATTCCCCTTATGTTGGACGTATAGCAATTGGCCGTGTAAAGAGAGGAACGCTTAAAGCCGGTTCTCCTATAACTCTTTGCAAGAGAGACGGTACCCATGAGAAGTCGAGGATAAAGGAGTTGATGGTATTCAACGGATTGGGAAAGGATAAGGTAGACGAGGTACAATGTGGTGATATCTGTGCTGTGGTTGGTGTTGACGGGTTTGAGATAGGGGATACAATTGCAGATGCAGAGAATCCGGAAGCGTTGCCACCTATCTCTGTAGATGAGCCTACAATGAGCATGCTGTTCTGCATTAATGATTCTCCTTTTTTTGGAAGAGACGGCAAGTTTGTTACATCGAGACATCTAAAAGAGAGGTTAGAGAAGGAGCTGGAGAAGAATCTGGCGCTCAGGGTTAAGCCTGGTGCCGGTGCAGATTCCTTTATAGTATATGGACGAGGGGTGCTTCATCTCTCTGTGCTTATTGAAACAATGAGGAGAGAAGGGTTTGAGTTGCAGGTAGGACAACCAAAAGTCTTGGATAAAAATATAAACGGTGTCCGTTGCGAACCTGTTGAACATCTTACTATTGAGGTCCCGGAGGAGATGGTTGGCAAGGCGATAGAGTTAGCTACACGCAGGAAGGCCTCTTTACTGCACATGGAGGGGAGAGGGGATAGAACTCATCTCGATTTTGACATCCCGTCGAGAGGTATTATAGGTCTTAGAAGCAACCTGCTTACCGCTACTGCCGGAGAGGCTGTTATGGCGCACAGGTTTAAAGCGTATGAACCATATAAGGGGGAGATAGAGAAGAGGACCAACGGCTCTTTGGTTTCGTTGGAAACAGGCGTCTCTGTTGCGTATTCAATGGATAAGTTGCAGGACAGAGGAAAGTTTATAATATTTCCCGGAGAGGAGATTTATGAGGGGCAGGTTGTTGGCGAGCATACAAGAGCAGGAGATTTGAGTATTAATATCTGCAAGACAAAGAAACTTACAAATGTGAGGGCATCGGGAAGTGATGATAAGGCAATGTTGCCACCCCCTTTACAGTTCTCTTTGGAGGAGATGTTAGAGTATATTCAGGAGGACGAACTTGTTGAGGTAACACCTAAGGCATTGAGGATACGTAAGATATACCTGCATGAGATAGACAGGAAACGTAACAAGGTTTCATCTGCTCAATGACAGGGTTTTGGGAGGGTAAAGATATTTTGCATTGGCAAAAATTTTTAATACCTTTGCACGCTCTATTTGTGTAGGGAGCAATGGAAGAGAATATTACCAATAAGAATTTTATAATTCCTGTAAGGGGGCTGTCTGCCGGGAGACATGATTTTGAATTTCGGTTAGACGGTGGTTTCTTTAAAGAGTATGGTTCAACCATAATAAAGGATGCAGACCTTTTGGCTGATATACAGTTGGAGAAGGGTTCGGGTTGGATGAGGATTAATGCGCATGTTACCGGTAGTGTAACGGTTGAATGCGACAGGTGTTTGGACGATCTGCTTATTCCGGTTGATTTTG
The DNA here is from genome assembly GCA_963643305.1 of Eggerthellaceae bacterium. Taxonomy (GTDB): domain Bacteria; phylum Bacteroidota; class Bacteroidia; order Bacteroidales; family UBA932; genus Egerieousia. The sequence continues at coordinate 4,211 of CAVIKQ010000028.1, read as the reverse complement.
AGGTACCTCTGCAGGTAAAGTTCTCAAAGGCTCATCTTACAGATGATGATTCGGATGATGAGTTTATTATCATGGATTCGTCCGATGGGGAGTTGGATATGTCTCAGTTTCTGTACGATTATGTAAGTATCAATCTTCCTTTGCAAAAGATTCACAAAGATGGAGAGTGCAACAAGGAGATGATTAAAAGATTGGAGGATAGCGGTTTGCATTGTGGTAGTAGCGTTGAGGAGGAGGGCTCGGTTAATTCCCCTTTTGGCAATCTGAAAGAGATGTTGGATAAGAGGCAGTAAGAGAGGGAATGAGGATTTATAAATAAGAGATAACAAATAAAAAAATATTAGAAATGGCACATCCTAAGCACAAAATTTCAAAACAGCGTAGAAATAAACGTAGAACTCATGACAAAGCAGTAGTTCCTACACTTGCAACTTGTTCAAATTGCGGAGCTACCGTTATGTATCATCATGTTTGCCCTGAGTGCGGATACTACAGAGGCCGCCTTATTATTGAGAAGGCTAATGCGTAATCTAACAGATGATTAGGGTTGGCGTTGATGCTATGGGAGGAGATTTTGCTCCTGAGAATGTTATTCTTGGAGCAATTGAGGCTTGTACGCGCATTGACGAAAAAACCAAAATCTGTCTGATAGGAGATGAATCTATAATTACCGAGGTCTGTAACCATTATGGTTTTGACTCCGGTAATTTTATTTTATATAATGCAACCCAGGTTATAGAGATGGGGGAGCATCCGGTTAGGGCATATAGAAAGAAAACGGATTCCAGTATTCATGTAGGATTTGACCTTTTGTCAAAGGGTAAAATAGATGCTTTTGCCAGTGCCGGAAACACCGGGGCAATGTTGGCGGGAGCCGTAAACAACCTCGAACTGCTACCGGGAATCATCCGCCCCTGTATATCTGCCCAGATACCTCTTTCAAACGGGAAGAACATGCTGATTTTGGATGTTGGCTTTAATTCAGATTCCAAGGCAGATGTATTGTACCAGTTTGGCATTTTGGGGAGTATGTATGCGCAGGTTATGATGGGGGTAAAGTCTCCTAAGGTGGCGCTTCTGAATATTGGAGCAGAGGAGGAGAAAGGGAATCTTGTTTCAAGGGAGACCTATAAGCTGATGAAGGACTCTACCGATTTTGAGTTTGTTGGGAATATGGAGGCTAATCAGCTCTTTACCGGAGGAATAGCGGATGTTCTTGTTACAGATGGCTTTGTTGGCAATATCTGTCTTAAACAGGCTGAGGGTATTTATGAGCTTGTGGTCAAGTTGGGAGTGGATCATCCTTTCCTCCACAGGTTCAATTATGAAAATTACGGTGGAACGCCTGTATTGGGGGTTGTTTCACCTATAGTTATCGGGCACGGCGCTTCTACTCCTGTGGCTATAAAGAATATGATATTGGAGGCCGAAAAGGCTGTTAAGACCAGCCTGATAAAGAAGTTAAGCGCATCAATTAATAAAAAATGTTTCAAAGATGAGTAAACTTAGAGCGGTTATAACCGGTATTGAGGCATTCTTGCCTTCGTATGTTTTGGATAATGAGGAACTTGCAACAATGGTTGATACATCTGACGAATGGATTATGAGCCGTGTTGGTATTAAGGAGAGGCGAATATTAAGGGAGAACGGTTTGGGGACCTCCTTTATGGGGGAACAGGCTGTTAAAAAGCTTCTGAGGAGAACAGGTACAGACCCTGACGAGATTCAGCTTTTAATATGTGCCACTGTTAGTCCCGATATGTTATTCCCTGCAACTGCAAATATCATTAGCGACAAGTGCGGTATTCTAAATGCGTGGGGATATGATCTGAATGCCGGATGCAGCGGTTTCCTATTCAGCTTTGAGACTGTTAGAAGGTTTGTTGAGACCGGACTCTACAAGAAAGTGATATTGGTATGCGGTGAACGAATGAGTGGCATGACAGACTACACAGACAGAACCACATGCCCTCTGTTTGGAGATGGTGCCGTTGCCATGCTTATTGAGCCTACAGAGGATGAATCGTTGGGATTTCAAGACAGTATTCTTCATGTAGACGGTATAGGAAGACATTACCTGTACCAGACAGCAGGAGGCTCATTGTATCCCCCAACAATTGAAACGGTTACAAAGCGCCAGCACTATATTCATCAGGAGGGGCAGCAGGTGTTCAAATATGCGGTTTCGCGTATGGCAGATGTCTCTGCCGAGATGATGCAGAAGCATAATCTTACTGCAGATGATATAGCCTATCTTATTCCTCATCAGGCCAATCTGAGAATCATAGATGCAACCGCAAGGAGAATGGGACTTTCCCACGATAAGGTGCTTATAAACATACAGAAATTTGGTAATACGGCCGGAACATCTATCCCTTTGGCTTTGTGGGATTTTAAAGAGAAGTTCAAGAAGGGTGACACTCTTATCTTTTCTGCTTTTGGTGCAGGATTTACCTGGGGATCGGTATTGTATCGTTGGGGTTTTTAAAAAAATGACTACATTTGCAATGCAATAGCGCGGTAAGCGTTGGCTTGGCCCTATAGTTCAAGGGATAGAATGGAAGTTTCCTAAACACTTAACCTGGTGAAAAGGGGATTTTCTCTGCCAAAAAACTCTGGGGCACACAGAAAAGTAAAAGAAAAATTTGTAAGGCTCTGTAGTTCAACGGATAGAACACAGGTTTCCTAAACCTGGGATATGAGTTCGATTCTCATCGGAGCTACTTTTTCAGCTCACACTTTCAAAGTGTGGGCTTTTTTGTTCCGCATATTCCGCAAAATTCCGCTATCTTTGCGGTGAAAAGTTCTACAATAGTTCTACAGAAGCAGATGGTTACATTCAAAGCAGAGGTGTATGCTCACCAGAAAAGGGAGGATGGCACCTATAACATTAAGATCAGAGTAACCCAGAACAAACGGAAAAAGTATCTGGCTACAGTATGGTATGTGAGTAAGGAGGATCTTACACGCTCCCTGAAACTGAAAAATCAAAAGTACATAGACCTGACCGATGACCTTATTAGAAAGTATCGTGATCGGTGTGATCGTGTCGGTGAGAGGCTAAAGACTATGAGCGTGGAGCAAGTGGTGGATCTCATTACCTCAGATCAGAATGAAAGGTTTGAGCTGGATATAGTGGCGTACACCTGGAAAGTGATTGAGGGGCTGAAAGCCTCTGGGCATAGTGGCAATGCTGCCAGCTATATCACTGCTATCAGATCGCTGGTAAAGTTCGTGGGCAGGGAGAAAGTAATGATCTCAGAAATTACGGTAAAGTTCCTGAATGACTGGATAGCCTGGATTGGTAAGCAGCCGAATGTTACCAGAGGTTATGTACAGCACAACTACCTTAATAGATTGAGGGCGATTCATAACCGAGCTAAAAAGGAGTTCAACGATGAGGATGCTGGTATTATCAGGATTCCAAACTCTCCATTCAACCATATTGATTTTCCAAAGCTGCCAGCTCCCAGGAAACGAGCTTTGACTATAGAGCAGATCCAGGCGATTGCTAACCTGGAGTATTCAATGATCATGCAACCAGGTACCAATAGATTCAACTTTTCCAGGGATATGTTTCTGCTGAGCTTCTGCCTGGTTGGTATGAATGCCATAGACCTGTATAATTGTACGGACTGCAAGGATGGCAGGATCACCTACCAGAGAACAAAGACAAAGGAGAGGCGTGTGGATAAGGCTGAGATCTCCATCAAGATAGAGCCAGAGATCCAGGCACTGGTAGATAAGTATAGGGATCCATCTGGTGAAAGGGTGTTCAAGTTCTATAAGATGTACTCCAGTTTAGATACGCTGAGTGCTGCCATTAACAAGGGGCTTAAAAAGATCGGCGAGCTTATCGGTGTGGATGATCTGGAGTTTTACGCTGCCAGGCATTCCTGGGCTACCATAGCTCTTAATGATGCAGAGGTGGATAAGTACACCGTACACGCTGCCCTTAACCATGTGGATGATTCAATGAGAGTAACAGATATGTATATACGCAAATCCTGGGATCCTATTGATAAGGCAAACAGGAAAGTGATGGATCTGGTACAGATTTCACTTGGTAAAGTAGAGGAGCCTATATATTTGCCTAAGCAAAAATAAGAATTTGCCTAAGCAAAATTCAAGCAAAAAGGTAAGCAAAAGGGTGAGCAAAACATTTGCCTAAGCAAATAAGGGTGTTTTGCCTAAGCAAATTTTCACAACTC
>CAVIKQ010000027.1:0-14644 GCA_963643305.1 Eggerthellaceae bacterium | reverse complement strand
TTTATTTTGACCCTTTAAAAGTCTTGGCCGGTGGGGTCATTTTTATTTTAGATTACTTAGAGTTGCGTCCTGTTTTTATTTTTCGCATACTCTCTCCCGTAAGTTCTATCTGATGGGAGGAATGAATAATTCTGTCCAATATAGCATCAGCCACAGTTGGGTCGCCTATTGCGTCATACCAATTAGAAACCGGTAATTGAGAAGTAATGATTATGGCTTTTCTGCCATGCCGATCTTCAATGATATCCAGCAATAAAGCCCTCTCTTTTACATCGAGAGGAACGAGGAAGAGGTCGTCAAGTATCAAAAGTGGACATTTTTCTATTTTCTTGAGTTCCATCTCCACGACACCTTTCGCTTTGGCCACCTTGAGTATTCCCATAAGTTTGGAAGCATTGGCGTATAGTGTTTTGATGCCTGATTGGCAAGCAAGATATCCTAAAGCGGTAGCAATAAAACTTTTACCTGTGCCTGATGAGCCGGTTATAAAGAGGTTCTGCCCCTGACGAACAAAATCCAGCGAAGTCAATCTCTCCATCTGATTTCTATCTAAACCACGATTTATAGAATAATCTATTTCTTCCGGATAAGCCTTGTATCTAAAGGATGCTTGTTTGATAAGACGTTCAATCGCTACGGCAGAACGATGGTCCCATTCTCGTGCCAGAAGCCAGCTTAAAAAGCTGTCAGGAGTCATTGTTTCAGCAAAAGTGGTAGATAAACTTTCTGTGAACGCGGCTGCCATTCCATGGAGCTTCATTCTGTGCATAAGATTGAGTGATACGCTGTTTTTATCCTTTTCCTGCATGACAGGTGCGGTTTTATTAGTTGTTTCCATTGTCTTTTTTGTTTAATGTTGATGATTTTTTCGTAAAATAGTCTCGGCCCCTAATGTTTTTGTGTGCAATTGTGGGCAAAGACAAATTTTCCTTGATATTAACATCGTCTGAAGTTATAAAGTCTACATCCTCGCCTCTTTCCAATATCTCTTTTACCTCATTGTAACTATATCTTCGGTATTGGGAGGCACAAGCGCATGCAGAGACAAGGCGCTCAGGCCCATACCTCTTTTCAAGAGACAAGATGCCTTTGCATGCTCGAAACGCTGACGGAGGATATTTCTTCTCCACTGCTACTTCCTGCCGGAAATTAAGAACGATATTATCTATCTCCGAAGCACGTTGGTATATCTCATCCATATCTTTTTCATAACTCCCATGATGTCCGGGAAGATTGTGAGAAGATTTTCGCGTATAACCATAAGGCGTATCATCTCTATCGTGGGTAGTGACTAGTTTAAGACCATAGAATACTTTGAGAGTATCAGCATCATAAATGACATCCACGCGTTTACCTATATACTCCTTAGGCATACTGTAGTGGTGTTTGTTCAACGTGATATAACTATTGCGAAGGACAGTGACAGATTTACGGGACTTCAACTGAAAATGGTTTGCCGGAAGTGGCTGAAGATATCCGGATTCCACCTCATCAAACAGACTACGCCTTGATTCATCCCGACCACTCAATTTTTTGTTGTTAAACATCTTTAGTGACTCATGTATAGCTGCATTCAATGTGTCGATATCATTGAAAATTTTTCCTTCAACATCTTTGTAAACAGAACGATACATGAGTTTGACTGCATTCTCGACCAAGGCTTTGTCTTGCGGATGACGTACCCTTGCCGGATATACCGCACAATTATAGAATTCGGCGAATGCTGCAAATTCTTCATTAATAATAGGTTCGTGTTTATTACTGCGTGTTACGGCTGATTTCAGATTATCCGGAACTATTGCCATTGGCACGCCTCCAAAATAATGCATGGCATTTTCGCAAGCCAATATCAGATCCTCTTTCTTTTGTGACCATACTGCCTCACAATAAGTATATTGACTGCATGGTAATATTGCCACAAAAACTTCGGTTTCTATCTCTTCTCCTGTCTCTGCATCGGTAACCGACAAATGATTCCCGGCAAAGTCTATATACATTTGATCTCCGGCGAGATGATCTACCTGTCCTATCACTTTGGTTTGAAGTCGATAACGACGGATAAGATTATTGAATTGGGCATATTTATAACCATTAGGGTATTTGACAGAATAGTCATTATATAAAGACTTTACTGTTATGCCTTTAATCTTAAGTTGTTTAGCATATTCAGGTAGCATGGCTTCGATATCCTCTCGGCGTTGAGATATCGCTCGTCCCCTTATACCATTCCCGGCAAACATCTCATCGATGTGCTCTTCAGACAGAGATAATAGTTTTTCCAGCGGCAACCCGCTCTCTTGAAACCGTCTGACATATTTGCGGACGGTGTTACGGGACATAGCAAAAGTGTTGCTGATACTTTTAATGCCCATACCCATTGCATAGCAACGGAGAATGTTTTTTTATTTTTGTCATATTTTTATAGTGTTAATTCCCGCCGGCCAAGACGGATTCCAAAACTATTAAAAAATCCCCTGCTGAATCATTTTCAACAGGGGTCATTTTTATTTCAGATTATAGGGGTCATCCTTATTTCATATTGTGGGGTCAACTGCAATTATATTAGGGGGTCAATCAGTATCAGATTTTCCACCTGTGTCATTTTTTGAAAAACTCGAAATCATTCTTGATAATTATTCTTCATTTCAGGGTATCATTCCGTCACCAAAATGGATGAAAGGATTCGATTTCATACCCACTTATAGGAATAACAAAAGTAGTAAAGATGAGAAAAAAGAAATTTCAGGCATTAATCAACTGCAAAGAATCGTTTTCTTTGCAGTATGTAAATATTTCAGTGAAGGTGTTCCTAATCAACAGTCGTTGAATAGATGGATGCGAGTCGTTTATAATTTAATTTCAGGAACCGACAGGACTGGTAGCCCGGAGATTCGTGATGTTGAGACTGTGAGAAAAGCCATATCTTACCTTGGCACCATTGACAGTCACAATGCAATTAGCAGTTTGGTATTCATGAAAATGGATGTCGCAGAAGGTGGAGAGTCGTCCACTTCCGTATTAACCCGCAGATGGAATGAAGAAATAGCCAAGGCTCTTCAAATATATAAAAATCCAAATTGGGAAAATCGAATCATTGAAGCAGAAGATTATGCTTTCTTTCACGGTTCAATACGTTTTCTGTTTCAAGATAAAGAAGGAAAAACCGATTGGACGATGTTCGACAAAAAGTGGAATGCCGTACAACGTTTCTTTGCAAGAAACGAAAATCAGAGCAGCGTAATGAACGAGGACTACCATAATACAGAATTGCTTAAAATACTATTCAGCCGATTTACCACAGAAAACTTTTGGGGTAATTTGTGGTGGAATTACCGTACATTCAATAATAAAGCGAATACTTGGATGTATTACCTTCTTTCACCTGACCTGTGTTCTCCGATTCATTATTTATTGCTTGGGTATCCACGTAGTCCTCAATGGCAGCAAAGTTATCAGGACGATTTTGCAAAACACACATTGTTTCTTCTTACCCATACCCAACTGCTTGATTATGTCAGAAAAAAAATGAGTAAATCATGGATTAGAGACTATTCGAAGCATAAAGCAATTTACCCAAGCTCTACAGGTGTTTTCTTGAATGCATCTGTTAGAGATAAGTTTCTGCTAAACTCGGATGGCATCCAAGTCGATGACTCCGCAAAGATTCCCGGTACTCCTTTATTATATGGCTGGGATATTAATTTTCGCTATAAACAGCATAATTTTCAATGGTATCGAACAGATTATGTATATCTGATGAACTCCAATGATGGTAATGTTCGTGTAGAAAACGATGTTGAAGGAACGACAAAGGAAGAAAAATACTTTTGTTTTAAATGTGCTGATTGTATGTCAAAAGAAGTCATCCTCTCTCGGTTAGACGAACTAATTCTTAGACATAAAACATGTCCATTTAAAGCTGAATCCAATGAAGGGCTATCGGTTTAGACTTCTTTCAAAAGCAAACTAAAGGTAAGATAATTGATGCCGTATAATCTATAATTCAAGGATTATGCGGCATTATTTTCTATACATATCGACTTTTTCATACCCACTCAAATAATCATTTCTACCCTTGTCCCGACAAATTGTTGCATATAATATTTTTATTGCTACTATGTTGTTACTTATAACAACATATATCGTCATATATCATGGTAAATAAGAATTATACACGATGTTTTATCTTGGAGGGAAAATAAAAACAAAGAGATATGGCAAGAATGATAGACGATACATTGAAGGCGCAGTTGTGCAAGAAGTTGGTTTGGTTTGCTTCATGTCGTTTCTTTGTTTGTATCACATGCACCACAGTTGCTGCATCCGTTGCAGGTCATGCGGCTGCCACAAGTCTTACAGTGTACACGGAATACGGGGTGTGCCGTAGGAACTTCGGAATCGAACAATGAGCCCTGTGGCATACGGAGAAGCCGTGGCACCTCTTTGCCTTGGTAGCTCAATCCCGATAGAAATGCCTGCCGGCTTTGTATGCGTTTATTGGGAATGCGGTAGGTCTTTCCTTCCTTCACGAATACCGTTCCCGTTTCTATGAAATTGAACGTTATGTCATATTTCCTACATTGGTCGCTCAACAGTTTCACCCATTCATAGTGACATGGACGTGCACCGTCGTAGTTCTCACCGCCACAAAGCACTTCCTCTATGAGTCCCGTTGCCAAATACTTTTCTGCATCCACCGGACCAATATATGGTGCAACCATAAAGCCGCGATGCTTGATAGGAGTATTGAGGAGTATGGGCAACCGTTCATCTGCACGCCGTTGATTCTCGGTTGTCACGTTGAGCATTACGTTATCATAACCGTCACCCCAATCATCAGGCAAGCAATCGGTGAAGCGTTCGGGGCGCTTGGTGAGTAGACGAAAGAATACATCGGGGCGTTGTCGGATTATCTTCCATGCCTCGTCACGCCACGGGTCGGCTTCTTCTACAAAGAAGTCCGTGGATAGTCCTACATACAATGTAGAGCCAGGTTTTATCTTGAAACTCCCGTCACGCTTGCGCTGTATGGGCATAGTAAAGTTCTCCGTACGGAATACGTGCGAAGTGTCGAGACCGCGCTTCCCATCGAGGAAGTACATATAGCAATGTTGGCAGCCTTCACTTACCTTATGGCATCCATGCCAAGGGTTCCAGATTATCATGCGGCTTATATCGGCATAAGGGTTTGCACCATCTTGGTGATTATCCATATTGCAAGGGCAACATGCAGTACGAGTATCACAGGCACCCTCTCGTTTGAACTTCCGTTTATCAGTAATATCTTCATTATGTTATTGTCTTGATAGTTTCTTGTACTCTTTTATTTCTCTGCCAGAATGGTTCTTTTATGCAGCCGGCATCCTTCCTCGTGTGAGTTGATGATGCCGATGGCTTGCAGGAACGAATATACGATGGTCGTTCCGATGAACTTCATGCCACGCCTTCTCAATTCCTTTGATATTGTGTCAGACAAAGGAGATGATGTCCTTTCCCATTTATGGATAACCTTGCCGTCTGTAAAGCTCCAGATGAAATTATCAAACGAGCCGAATTCAGCTTGAATATCCATGAAAGCCTTGGCGTTGCTGACAGCAGCCGCAATCTTCAATCTGTTTCGAACGATGCCTTCGTCATGGCGCAAAGCCTCCAATTTCACGTCATCGTATTCTGCTACAGCTCGATAGTCAAAGCCGTCAAATGCCTTTCGGAAAGCCTCTCGCTTGTTGAGAATACATTCCCATGAAAGACCGGCTTGGAAGCACTCGAGAATCAACATCTCAAATAACTTGCGGTCATCATGCACCGGCACTCCCCATTCCGTATCATGATAAACCACATACAGGGGATTGTTCAGATTGCACCAATGACAACGTGGCTTGGTATTGGCTACATCTTCTGTCATATTCATCATTCATTCTCCTTCTTCCTTTTCCCTAACTTTTCAGCAAGCCATGTTTGCTTGATGCCTTTCGAAGCCAAGACCTCTTTGATTCTATTATATTGCATAACTTAGAAAGTAGGTAAAGCAAAAATACGAAACTAAATTTCTAATAAAGAATAAAGGGTAATATTTAACATACGTTTACGGAAAATGTTTGCAAGTCAGGTTAAAATTACATAGATGGTGTGTGCTTTTCTATGCAGACAATTAGCTAAAACTCCTTTTTAATCCTGCGCTAAGGTCTTAACAGGATTTGTGGTGGCGGTGCTGTAGGTCTGGATTATTACGGAAATGAACGAAATAAGCATAGAAACAAGGGCTGCAAGCAGAATGGCCCACCAAGGGAAGGCTATCTTGGTGTAGAATTCCTGCAGATAATATGTAATGCCCCAGACTGCAAATGGAGCGGCAAGCACTACAGAGGCAAGACTCATAACCATAAAAGACCTTGATAAAGTCCATACAGCGGCACCGACTTCGGCTCCGAAGACCTTACGAACTGCAATCTGACGGCTTTGCTGCTCGGTATAGTAGAGCGACATTGCAAACAGACCGAGAGAGGAGATTAGTATAGCCACCACCATGAACGAAATTACAAGCATCATAGTGTTTTTGGTCCCTTTCAGATCATCTACAAACTTATCGGCAAGATAGTAGACAGGCATCTCCTCCGGAATGCCAAAATTGTCCTTAAAGAACTCTCTGCATACCTCTTTTACAGCGGAGATTGCTTTGGTACGGTCTCCGCTTATCTTTAGCAGGTGACAGCCGGCATAGGGGTAGTTCTTATCGATGATTAGAATTGAGTTCTGCTCATTTTCCATAGGCTTGAACAGGGCGTTGTTGGCACGGAAGTCCGGCACTATACCGCAGATTTCATACTCCCCTTTGGTGTAGCTTCCTCCTGCGTAAGGATGCTCGGCTGTTACCCCAAGGTTTCTTTTAGATGTCTCGGTCAGTAGAATCTTAGGAGAGGCTAACTCGCTGTACTTTTCTAACAGCCTAAAGCCAAGGAGCCTAACAGAAGCAGTGTCTAAATGGGACATACGCATCCAGCCTATCAGCTCCTGTCCGTTCTCATCGTGAATACCATTGGCTCCGCAAGTTAACGGAGATGTGATTCCAAGTCCGGCATCCGTCACTTGGGGCAATGCTTTCAGTCTCTCTTGGAGAGCCTCCTGTACTCCTCTGGTATAGCCTACTCTATAGGCATCTACCTGTATGATGTTTTGGGTCTCGTAGCCTACAGGCAGATTTACAAGATGGTTAACCTGAGCCGTCATTGTGATTGCTACTGCAATCAGAACGGTGCTGAATACCCCTTGAAGCACAATGAAAATCTTGGCAAAAATCATCTTGCTCTTAAAACGGAACACCCCTTTTACAATATTGATTGGCTTGAACCGCGACACAATCAGTGCCGGAATCAATGCCGAAACAACAGAGATAAGAATCAATGCCAAAACAGCCCACAGAATGGTGGTCAGCTCCGGAGTGAGTACAATATTGGTGGTTAAAATCGTATCAAAAAACGGCTTAAAGTAGTATGCCAAAATACAACCAACCGCCAAGCATCCGGCTGTAAAGAGAAAAGATTCGGCAATGTACCGTACTATTATATTTCTTGCATTTTCGCCAAACAGCCTTCTTGTTGCCATCTCCTTGGCTCGCTTTCCTGTCTGCGCCACCGAAAGGTTGATGTAATTGAATATGGCAGAAATCAGCAGCACCAAAGCCACAATGAACAACAACTCTACCTGTCCCCTGTCTCCTTTTCTTAAACAACTGTAGGCCTCTAAATCCGAAAAATAGGCCTTGTCGAGTCTTGTAACGCTTGCTCCCCACAAAGAGGCGTTGGTAGAATTATCAGGCTTATAGTAATTCCAATAGTTCATATATTTATTCAGGAGATCATTGCGCACCTTTTCTACGTCTGCTCCCATGTCGAGCCGAACGAACGGAACTGTAGAGCCAAAATTATCCATCCATGCAAACCTCTTTTGAGCAGATTTGATGCTTGCAAACAGATCGCACGGTTGGAACAGGTCTGTTGGCCCAAAATCCTCTATAACACCTGCAACCGTTACCTTGTTGTTATCAATCTTTAGGGTGCGGCCTACAGGATCTTCATTTCCAAACAGCTTCTTTGCAAATGAATTGGAGAGAATTACCTCCTCCTCGTTTTCCAACACTCTCTCCTTGGAACAACCGGTGAGGTGATAGTTGAAAATCTTAAAGAAATTAGTGTCTATAAAAAATTCATGTGCCTTATAATAATCTTCTTCTCCGACCATAAGACTAACGTTACCTCCATCGCAGACTCTGGTCCATTCCTTAATCTCCGGAATAGAGGGGAAAAACTCTTCGGATGTTCCAAGCGTCATTCCAAAAGAGCCTCCTCCTCCAACAACATAAAGTTGTTGAGACAGGGGCTGCTTTGCTCCTATGCTGAACTCAGTTTTAGTATATGCTGCCAACAGAATGATAAATCCTAATGCAATTGAAAGCCCAAAAATCTCAATAAATGTGTAAAGCTTATTCCGTGACAGAAATTTAAGATACGTACTTGTCATGTTACTTCATATTAAAACCGCATGTTCTATTGTACTATCTCTATGTCAAAAACAGTAACCTATTCTTTATAAGTACATTACACGGTAAGGCTATGTTAAGAGTGTAAAAAATTTTTACACATACTGTAAAGAAACTTGACACAGGAGTTCTTGTTAGGCAGGCAATATTTTAAAACAGATTGTTAAATTTGTAGCTGCAATAGAATTTTATGGAACTTTTTTACGTTAGAACAGACAAGGCGCCTTGTTTGGGCGAGGTGGTTGTATTGGATGAGACCGAGAGCACTCATTGCATAAATGTGTTGAGACACAGGACTGGAGATGAGGTGAATGTGATAGATGGCAGGGGGAATCTGCTTGAATGCAGGATTGTGGATGATGCTATTCCGCTTCCCGATAAAAAATCAAAGAGGAGGGGCAAGGGAGAGGTGAACTGTGTAAAGTTAGAGGTGCTTTCGGTTGAGAATGGTTTTGGGGAGCATGGTTATGATCTTGTTATGGCTGTTTGCCCAACAAAGAATATGGAACGTTATGAATGGTTTGTAGAAAAGGCGGTTGAGGTTGGATTGGATAGCGTAGTTGCTGTTGTGGGGGATCATTCAGAAAGAAAGGTTGTGAACGGTGAGCGGTTGGGCAAGATAATGGTATCTGCCGTAAAGCAATCTTTAAAAGGGCGCATTCCCAAATTGCAAGGCGGCATATCTGTAAAAGAGTTCTGTAGAGAGTGCAATGCAGATCTGAAGTTAATCTGCTATTGTGGGAATGAGGTAGAAAGGGTGTATATTTGTAGTGAGATAGAGAGATATAAGATAAGATATGATGCCAATAAGGCAGGGCGCGGCAGCAAACCTTCTGTTGCTATATTGATAGGTCCGGAGGGGGATTTTTCTAAGGATGAGGTGAATGTTGCTCTTGATAACGGCTTTACTGTTGTTCATCTTGGGGCATCGAGACTAAGAACAGAAACGGCTGCACTTGTTGCTACGGTGCTAACGGCATCGGTTTTTGAGAAAGAGAGGTAATTTATCGGGAAGAAAATTTTTAAAAATCATAAAACTATTTAAGTATGAGAAAATTAATGTTTGCGGTTTTGTGTATGTTGGCCGTAGGAGGCCTAAATGCGCAGAACAAGAATCTTAAACCTGTGGGCAATAAGGAGTTGCAGGAGATTCAGAAGAGTTTTGTAAAGGATGCTCAGACTGCTGCTATACAAAATGCCCTTACAAATGACAAGGATATTAAAAGTCATGTTTTAAACCATAATCTAAAGGGAAAAATAGATCATTTCTTTAAGTATAGGGTTAATGTTAAGGGGATTACAGACCAGAAGAGTAGCGGACGTTGCTGGATGTTTACCTCTATGAATGTGCTGAGGCCTGCTGTTATGGAGAAGTTTAATGTTGCCTCTTTTGATTTCTCTCACAACTACAATTATTTTTGGGATATTTTTGAAAAGAGTAACCTGTTCCTTGAAAATATTATTGCTACTGCAGATAGGGATATTGATGATAGAGAGGTGGTTACATATTTGAAATCTCCTGTTGGGGATGGCGGTGTGTGGAATCTTTTCTATAATTTGGGGGAGAAGTATGGTGTTGTGCCTGCCGAGGTTATGCCGGAGACAGAGCACTCTAACAATACTTCGCAGATGGTATCTGTTATTAATGAGCGTCTGAGGGGTGCTGCATATAATATTAGGGAGATTGCTGCAAGAAAGGGTAAGGCTGCGGAGATGGAGAATGAGAAGATGGCTGCTCTTAAGGATGTATATAGGGTGCTTGCTCTATGTCTTGGTGTCCCTCCAACGGAGTTTGCATGGAGATACAAGGATAAGAATGGGGAGGTTAAGGTCTTAAAGACAACTCCTAAAGAGTTTTATGCTTCTATAGTTCCAACCGGTTATTCTCCGGAGAATTATATTATGATTATGAATGACCCTACCCGTGAGTACTATAAGGTTTATAATATAGCAAACTACAGAAATACGGTTGAGGGTATAAACTGGGTGTATCTTAATCTTCCTAATGATGAGATTAAAAGGGCTGCTCTTGCTTCTATAAAGAACAATGAGGCAATGTATGCTTCTTGCGATGTTGGGAAACAGAGTAATAGGAAAGAGGGGGTTATGGATCCTAAGATGTATGATTATCAGTCTCTTTTGGGGATAACTTTAAATATGGATAAAAAAGCAAGGATTCTAACCCGTCAGAGCGGTTCTTCTCATGCAATGGCTGTTGTGGCTGTTGATGTGGATGAAAATGAGAATCCTGTTAAGTGGCAGTTTGAGAATAGCTGGGGCGCGGCTTCGGGTCATAATGGTTATCTTACCTTTACGGATGATTGGTTCAATGAGTATATGTTCCGTATTGTAATCAACAAGAGGTATTTGAGCGACAAGGCTGTTAAGGCTTTGAGTGGTGAGCCGGTGGCTTTGCCGGTATGGGATTATATGTTTTAAACAAAAGGCAGTCGTGCTTTGCACTTGCTGCTTTTTTGTTGACCTTCCTGCTTCGCTCAAACAAGGTTGGCTCGCAGTCCGGTCACAAAAAAAGACAGCTTATCGCTGTCTTCCTTTTTCCCTTGTAGCGCGGCCCAGGATTGAACTGGGGACCTCATGATTATGAATCATGCGCTCTAACCAGCTGAGCTACCGCGCCATCATTGAGTTGAGATACCAAGACTCGAACTCGGACCAAGAGAGCCAGAATCTCTTGTGCTACCATTACACCATATCTCAATAAGTGTGTCCGTTTCGGGAGTGCAAATGTATGAATAATAAAATAACCTGCAAAAATTTTTTAACAAAACATATCTCCTAATGTGAAAATAATTATTACAGCCACATAAGACAGCCTTAATTTACCCGATAAAGGTTCACATTCGTGCAGCTTCTCCTCGCCATGGCAAAGCTCATACAAGTTTGGCTCTGCCCGGCCGGCTTACGGAAAAGGGTTTTATATCACAACTCCGGGTTTATATAGTGACACAAGGATGTGTCAACTATCTGTGTGCTACTCCTTGCAACACAGAACCGTGGCGTATGCAGCTATGGCCTCCTCTCTCCCAACTGCATCTGCCCCCTCTGTTGTGGTGGCTTTTACAGAGATTTGGCTTATATCACACTCTAAAACAGAGGCTAATGTTTCCCTCATCTGTGGAATAAAACCTGCAATTTTCGGTTTTTGCAAAAGGATGGTGCAGTCTGCATTTACAAGTCTGTAGCCCTGCTCTTTAACCAAGGTATAGCTGTGCTTTAGCAGTATCTTGCTGTCTATCCCTTTAAAATCCGGAGAATTGTCTGGGAAATGATGCCCTATGTCTCCAAGAGCCAACGCACCAAGCAGTGCGTCGCAAAGGGCATGAATAAGCGTGTCGCCGTCTGAATGGGCAACGCAACCTTTTGAATGTTCTATCTTTATCCCTCCAAGCCAGAAGGGGAGGTTCTCTGCCAACAGGTGTAGGTCGTAGCCGTTTCCAATTCTAAAATCCATAGCTGAATGATTTTCTTGCAAACATAAACATAATACGGCAAATATACATCTGCCCATATAAAAACGAGAAGTTGTCTAAAAAGGTAATTTTAGCGTTACGCCTGCTTCCCAACAAACAATGCAACTGACACCCTTCAAGCGGCTTTGCGCTTAGTACCTATTTGTATCGTACATAATCCGTATTGTTTATTTCAACCGCTAAAACATTATACTCGGTCCGAATATTTATAAGAGATACAAGATAAAACTACGCTGGACAGCAAAAATTGACTGTATGAAATGCAGTATAATTTTTGTAGCTTTGCTTGTGGAATAAAATTGCAGAAAGATGGGTTTTTTAAGTTTCAAATTATTTAACACTCCTAAGCATAAAGTGTTTAATTATCAGCCTGTTTACTATGATGAACGGAAAGAGGCACTTGAGGAGAGGATTGCTGCGGCAGAGCGCAAAAACAAAGGTCAGTATGTGCCGGGCGAGAGCATAAAAGGGGCATTTACCAAACCGCGTTTTGAGGTAAAGAAAAGCTCCGGTGTAACAGACAAGATTGTAAGACTCCTTACAATTGTTACATTGGCCATACTCATGCTGGCGGTGCTCTATTTTACAAATGTAATGGATCTGTTCTTCAGATAGTATTATGATACAGGTCCTGCCAAGCCACATAGCAAACCTCATTGCAGCCGGAGAGGTTGTACAACGCCCGTCGAGCGTGGTAAAGGAGCTTATGGAAAACAGTGTGGATGCCGGAGCCTCCTCTGTATCGCTCATCCTTGCCGATTTTGGGAAAACTCTCATTCAGGTAATAGACAACGGATGCGGAATGACAAAAGAGGAGGCGCAACTCTGCTTCATGCGTCATGCAACATCTAAAATATCTTCCCGACAGGATTTATACTCCATTCACACATACGGTTTCAGAGGGGAGGCACTGCCATCGGTTGCAGCCTGTTCACAGGTGATTCTTAAAACCAAGACAGCAGATGAGGAGATTGGTACAGAGGTTCATGTAGAGGAGAACCAGATAAACTATACAGGAGAAACGGCCACCCCCACCGGTACAAACATTCAGGTAAAGAACATTTTCTACAACATACCGGCAAGAAGGAAATTCCTAAAGACAGACAATTGGGAGTACAAGCAATCCGTACAGGAGTTTACCAGAGTTGCCCTTACTCGCAAAGAGGTAGAATTCAGGCTTATACATAATGCAAAGGAGGTTTTTGTACTCCCTGCGGTACAAAGCATAAAACAGAGGATAATACAGCTATGCGGCAAGGAACTGAATAAGGAACTTGTTGAAATCAAGACAGATACGGCAATAATAAAGATAAGGGGCTATATAGGCAGACCTCAAAGTGCAAAAAAGAGCCAGCCCAACCAGTATCTGTTTGTAAACGGACGCTATTTTAGAAGCCAACTGTTGCATAAGGCAATACTCAAGGCTTATGACAAGTTGCTTCCCGATAACCTTTTCCCCTCATATTTTGTCTATCTGCAGACAGATCCGCAGAGTGTAGATGTGAATATACATCCAACAAAGACAGAGATAAAGTTTGAGGATGAGAGTGTTATTTTTGAGATTCTCAGAGCCTCTGTAAAGGAGGCAATAGGGGAGAATGCCTTTACCCCTGCCATAGATTTTGACATGGAGGGAGTTCCGGAGATTCCCGTTGCCGCAAAGAATGAGTTTTATATACCGCAAACCCCAAAAGTTTCATACGATCCGCTGTTCAACCCTTTTGTAGAGGAGGGTAGGATGAGACAGCCGGGCCGGAATTCAAAAGAGGAGTGGGCAGACAGCGGTAGACTCTTTGAAAGCGGCAATGCCGGTTTTGCAGAGGAGAAAGGGGAGAATGTTCCAACAGAAGGTGTTCCAACAGAGAGAGTGTATGAATCAAAACTCTTTAATGATGAACATATTGGAGACAGAAATTGTATAGTGTTCGGGAACAGATATATCTTTACGGCTGTAAAGTCGGGATTGATGGTTATAGATATGAAGAGGGCAAACGAGAGGATTCTGTATGAGAGGTTCAAAAACGCCTTTACAGATACAGACAACAGGACAAATACACAGGAGCTGCTTTATCCGCAGCATGTAGAGTTGTCGTATGAGCAGAGCCTTGCAGTTGTTCCATATCTTCCCCACCTTAAAAAGCTCGGTTTTGATGTAGAAGATAACGGCAAAGGTGTACTTACAATGTACGGCACACCTGCCAGCCTAAAGGGAGACAATATCACATTAGAAGAGCTTATAGATGACCTTTTGCAGACAATATCGGAGTCTACTGTTTCTGATTTCCCAATAAAGCTGAGAGACAGGCTTATAATGCAATTGGTAGAGAATGTAAGCAGGAGCAGGGGCGAGGTAAACAATACCGAGGCAGGGATGATAATTGATTCTCTTTTTGCCTGTTCAGACCCATACGTAAGTCCTTACGGAGAAAAATGTGTTGCAATAATGCAGCAGGAGGAGTTTAAAAAATTGTTTTAAGAGGGTGACTAAAAAGTAAGAACAACTCTCTGAGAATTGAATATTTGGAAACAAGGTAGAGATTGACATCTCTCCAAAAAACAAGAAAAAAGAGGCTTGACTAATACTTTTTAGTCAGCCTCATATGTAGATGATTAATAT
>CAVIKQ010000026.1:3331-14864 GCA_963643305.1 Eggerthellaceae bacterium | reverse complement strand
GGCATTAACAATAAGTTATTATTAAGAGTTTGGAAATCATACCAACAGTACGGAGAAAGAGGATTGATTACGCAAAATAATACAGGTCCAATGCCGGGATTAAAGTTGTCGGCAATCAAGATTAACCCGGCACAACCCATGCAGCAATAACCTTATCTCTGCAAATATCTCAACAGATCGTTCCCTATATCTTTTCTGTAGAATATATCTTTATACTCTATCTTTTCTACCGTAGAATACACAGCTCTCCTTGCCGATTCTATATTGTCTCTGTTAACAGTAACAGCCAATACCCTGCCGCCATTGGTAACAAGCTCCCCCTCCTTTACAGCTGTACCGGAATGGAATATCACAGCATCGTTATCTGCCGGCAACTTAATCTTATACCCCTTGCCAAACTGTTGAGGATAACCACCGCTAACACAGACAACAGTTAGAGCAACCTTATTGGAGATAGTAATCTTCTCATTCTTCAGCTCTCCGCTTGCCGCTGCCTTAAGATGTTCAAGCAGATCGGAATCTATCCTTGTCATTACAGCCTCCGTCTCCGGGTCTCCCATTCTTACATTGTACTCCACTACGTATGGATTGCCTCCGCAGTTCATAAGTCCTATAAAGATAAATCCGCGATAGTCTATCCCCTCCTCTCTCAGCCCGTTAACTGTAGGTTTTATAATTCTCTCCTCAACCTTACTCATAAAGAGAGCATCTGCAAACGGAACAGGAGACACAGCGCCCATTCCACCGGTATTCAACCCCATATCGTTGTCATATATCCTCTTGTAATCCTTTGCCTGAGGCAGTATCATATAATCCTTACCATCTGTAAGTACAAACACAGAGAGCTCAATACCATGTAAAAACTCCTCTATTACAACCTTGTTTCCGGCTTTCCCAAACTTTCCTCCAAGCATCTCCTCCAACTCCCTCTCCGCCTCCGTAAGGGTATTTGGTATCACAACCCCCTTACCTCCGGCAAGTCCGTCTGCCTTTAGAACATACGGAGGCGGTAAAGTTTTAAGAAATGCCTTTCCCTCATCAATCTGCCCGGCATTAAAGGTTCTGTATGCAGCTGTAGGGATAGAATGCCTTAACATAAACTCCTTGGCATAATCCTTACTCCCCTCCAACCGCGCACCGGCCGCAGAGGGCCCCACAAAGAGCACAGAAGAGAGGCTCTTGTCAGCAGCAAAAAAATCTCTCAATCCGTTAACCAACGGATCCTCCGGACCAACTACAACCAAATCTACCCTATTCTCTATAACGGCAGACTTTACAGACTCAAAATCCTTTATATCTCCGCCAAGATTATGTGCAATCCCTGCCGTTCCGGGATTGCCGGGCAGACAATAAAGATTGCTGCAACTGCTGCTCTGTTTAATTTTCCATGCAAGGGCATGTTCCCTTCCGCCGGAACCAAGAACCAATACATTCATACTATAAAACTATTATTTTTATTGGGAATTACATCTCTATCCTCTTACAGATTAACCCCTTATCTCTTATTGCCTCTAAAACCGCAGGGAGCGCCACCCATAAATTCTTAGCGCATTTGACTGAATCGTGAAAGACAATTATACTGCCGGGCTCCAAATATGGGATTACATTTCTTGCACATCCCCTTCCCGATAGGTTTCTGTTATAATCCCTGCTAAGAATATTCCACATTATTATCCTGTATCGCTCGCTCAACATCTTGGCCTGATTAGGGCCTATTCTGGCATACGGAGGTCTAAACAGGTTAGACTTTATCATGTCGTTTGCAATATCTATGTCTCTGAGGTATGCACCGGTATCCATCCCCCACCCCTTTACATGACTGTAAGAGTGGTTCCCCACAGAGTGTCCTCTCTTTACTATCTCATCAAAAAGCGATGGAAAAAGCTCTACATTCTTCCCTATGCAAAAGAAAGTTGCCTTTGCACCAAACTCATCCAACTTATCCAATACCCATGGCGTAACCTCCGGCCTTGGGCCGTCGTCAAATGTTAAAAAAACGCCCTCTTTTTCATCGGGAAAATTCCAAATAAAAGACGGATAGATATTTCTAATTAATTTTGGTACTTTAATTCTCATGCCCAAACAGATAATGTAACACTGTACTGCTGTGGAGTGAACAATTAGATTGGCAAAAGTAATAATAAAAATTAACTTTGCGGAAGTTTTAACGGATAACCCTTACCAAAGGATGTGGAAATTGGAAAAATATATCTATACGGTCTTAATTATGGCAGGCATACTCTGCTGCTCCTGCAAGAGGGAGGTTATCATACCAAAGGATAAAATGTCTGAAATCATTAAGGAGCTGTACCTCGCAGACCAATATATCTCCGTTCACCACAAATATTCTGCACAGCGCGACAGCTCTAAACTCTTTGCCGCCATCCTAAACGAGTACGGCTATACCGCAGATGACTACAGGAGATCTACCGGCTACTATTTGGAGAGGAAAGACAGTTATAAAAATATCCTTACCGCAGCAAAAGAGCTGTTGATTGAGAAACAGAACATACTTAAAGAGCGGATAAACAGGGATAGCTATGAGCAGGAGCTGCTGGCAGATACAAGCAGATTGACTAATCATTTAATACTCAAAGCATTTGTTGAGTTAAAGGAGAGATTTGCCAATCCTGTCTCCGCAACAGACACCATACCAACAGACACCTCAACATTATGGAGCATTTACCTCCGTGCAACACAACCTTTCTGTATTATGGAGGAGCTTGTGCAACAGAAAGATTCTGTAAACAGCAATATTGCAGCTACCGGTTTGGCAGACACTGCCAACAATGCCGACACTGCGGCCATTGTAAAAAATAGGATTAGACCCAACCTTACATCTCCCCATATCATTAGGATGGAGGATAGAGAGGAGGCAATAGTAGAAGAAAAGGAGATAAGATGAGAAGAATAGCAGCAAATTATATCTTTCCGGTTGACCGCGAACCAATAAAAAACGGATATGTTGAGGTTAACGAGAATGGAGTTATTACCAGCACAGGAGCACTGACAGAGGAGACAGAAGAGACGGAATTCTACAACGGCATAATATGCCCCGGATTTGTTAATGCCCACTGTCATGTAGAATTGTCACATCTTGCAGGATGCTTTAGGGAGAATACAGGCATGAGCGGTTTTATTGACCAGATAAACAGCCTGAGACTTACTGTAGAGAGAGAGGGAAGACTTAACGCCATTAACGAGCAGATGGATAAGATGTACAGAGACGGGGTAAGCGGCTTGGGAGATATAAGCAACTGTAATGAAAGTTTTGCCAAGAAAGCATCATCCCCTATCTTTTCCCATACATATTTAGAACAGTTTGGGTGGGCAGTTGACGAATGTGAAAAAATAATGGAAAACGCAAGAGCGCTGCTCTCATCTGCAAACACATACGGCTTGGCAGCATCAATAACGCCCCACTCATGCTATACCATGTGTCCGGAGCTTCTCGAAAGCTGCATAGCAGCAGGACTATACATGGGATATATATCATACCACTCTCAGGAAAGCCCTGAGGAGGAGGAGCTTATACGCACAGGGACTGGCAATCTTGCAGCCAATTATAAGGGGAGGAATATGCCAACGCCAAAGGTTACCGGTAAATCTGCACTTGACTATTTTATAGGTCATGCAAAGAATGCGGTTGGCACAGGCAAAGATGAAAAGATTAAGGGCAAGGTACTGCTTGTACACAATGTTACAGCAGACAAAGAGAGCATTAACGAAGCTCTTGCAACATTTGAGAGTGTGTACTGGGCAACCTGTCCCCTTTCTAACTGGTTTATTCACAGACAATACGCACCACTGGGCCTGATGCACCAGATGGGGCTTAAAGTCTGCATAGGAACAGACAGCCTCTCCAGCAACCACCTCCTTTCCATGATAGAGGAGATGAAATGTATAACCTCTGTATTTAAGGAGATTCCATTTGCCGGTATAATAAAATGGGCAACGCTCAACGGAGCGGAAGCCATTGGTGCAGAGAGCTTTTTGGGGAGCCTCACTCCGGGGAAAAAGCCGGGAGTTGTACTTATAGAGAATGCAAACCTTGCAACTCTTTCATTAACTCCCGATAGCTGTTCAAGGAGGTTGGTATAACAGCGTACACGTTACGTTATTGTTACAACCGAATTAATATCCTTGTTTTGATTATCGCTATTTATTACATTCGTGCCAACAGATTTATTTGAGAGTACAGAATATGTCAACAATATTATGGCAAGGAATAGTTTTTGGCCCTGTAAAGAGCAGACGACTTGGGAACTCCCTTGGCGTTAACCTTATGCCGGCCAATGGCAAGGTCTGCTCCTTTGACTGCATCTATTGCGAATGCGGCTGGAATAAAAACGGAAAGGGCAATCAGGCTATTCCAACGTTAGAGGCAGTAAAGAGTGCTCTAACATCACAACTTGAAAAGCACAAGGAGGAGGGGACAGCTATTGACACAATCACATTTTCAGGCAACGGAGAACCAACACTTCATCCGCAATTTCCCCATATCATAGAGCACACCATACAGGAACGCAACAGGTTATTTCCTAATGCCAAAGTCTCTGTATTATCCAATGCCACAAGAATAGGGGAGCCGGCCATAAGGGAGGCGCTGAAAAGGGTTGATAACCCTATCCTTAAAATAGATAGCGCATTAGAGGAGTGGGTAAAGCTCATAGACAATCCTGCCGCCGGCTATTCTCTTAAAAAGACAATAGAAAATCTTAAACTGTTCAACGGCAATTTTGTCCTACAGACAATGTTTCTGAGGGGGGAGCAGAACGGCATTAAGTTTGATTCTACAGAGGCCGTAAACACAGAGCCATGGATTGGATTGGTAAGAGAATTAAAGCCGCGTGAGGTAATGATGTACACGATTGACAGAGAAACACCCAATTCATCTCTGAAAAAGGTAACAGTTGAGGAGATGGAAAGGATTGCAAAGCCTCTGATTGATGACGGTTTTTTTGTACAGATAAAGGGATAATAAGGCAGGTAATGAATCTTTAGCAATAGAATGTAGATGAGAGTTGTTATTCAAAGGGTGACCAATGCTTCTGTAAGCATTGCAGGCAGGATAAAAGGCAAGATAGGTAAAGGATTTATGATTCTTGTGGGAATTGTAGAGGAGGATAATGAAAAAGATATTGACTGGCTATCGAAAAAAATTGTAAATTTGCGCGTTTTCGATGATGAAAACGGTGTTATGAATCGCTCTGTTAAGGATGTTGACGGTGATATTCTTTTGATAAGTCAGTTTACTCTTCATGCAATGACAGCAAAAGGCAACAGACCATCCTACATAAGAGCAGCTAAACCTGATTTTTCTAAAGGATTCTATGATGATTTTATTAAGGCTGTTGAGCGTGAGTTGGGGAAACCTGTTCAGACAGGGGAATTTGGGGCCGAGATGATGGTTGAACTGGTAAATGACGGACCTGTTACCATCCTTATTGACACTAAAAACAAAGAATAAAAGATAACAAAAGGAATTTTATGGAGGACTTGTTAGCAAAATACAGATATAATCCTGATACTCAGGAATTGGATAAACGGCTCCACTCTATTAAGTCTAATATAGACAACTGGATGGAACCTAAAAACTTTGCCAAATGTCTTGCCTCAATGGATCTTACCTCTCTGAAATCTACCGATACAGAGCAGAAGATATTGCATTTGGTATCTAAGGTTAACCATTTTCATGAATCTTTTCCATCTTATCCGCTTCCTGCATCTATCTGCGTTTATCCTAATTTGGGGAGAGCTGTAAAGGAGGCTTTGACACCCGGCAGTAATGTGCATGTAACTGTTGTTGCCGGCAGTTTCCCTACCTCACAAAGTTTTGAGGAGATTAAGAGAGCAGAATGCAAAAGAGCTGCGGAAGAGGGGGCAGATGAGATTGATATTGTATTGGCGTTAAACAAGTTTCTTGCCGGTGATATAGAGGGAGCAGGTCTTGAGATAAAGCATATAAGAGAGGCTGTGGGGGCAGACAAGACATTAAAGGTCATTTTAGAAACAGGCGCCTTGCAATCACAGCAGGATATTGCTGTAGCCTCTTTTCTCGCTATGGAAAATGGGGCCGATTTCATAAAGACATCTACAGGTAAGTTAGAACCTGCGGCAACGCCAATGGCTGCTATTATCATGTGCGATGCCATTAAAGCATTCTATGAGAAAACAGGTAAAAAGGTTGGATTCAAGCCTGCAGGTGGGATAGCTGTAGCAAAGGATGCAATCTGCTATTTAGGTATTGTTGAGACTATTCTTGGAAAAGAATGGCTCGAAAAGCCGTTGTTCAGACTTGGAGCAAGCAGGCTTGCCAACAATCTGCTGAGCGAACTTGAGGGGATGACTGTTTCTTATTACTAATTGTAATGAATTTTACAGGTTGGTTTTTTGGGTGGGATCTTTAAATCAACCTTTTTAACTATAATATTACTTTTTATGAAAACGATTAGCCGCATCGGCTTAAAGATTCGTGCATTGCGCGAATCTAAAGAGCTGAGCATTACAGAACTTGCTGAGGCTACCGGTCTCAGTGAGGAGTTGATAAATGAAATAGAATCGGAGACAGAGGCTCCCTCTCTCTCCTGCTATATTAAGATAGCGCGTGCCCTTGGTGTAAGAACCGGAACCTTTACAGATGATACAGAGGTTGTTGGGCCTGTGGTATGCAGGGCAAACAGAGGTGAGGTGACACCTAATTTTACCACTCAAGACAGGAGTTCCCTAACCAATATGCATTACTACAGTCTTGCCTGTTCAAAAACAGGAAGACACATGGAGCCATATCTTATAGAGATTTCTCAGGCAAAAGATTACAAAGAGGCCGTTCTCTCTCATGAGGGGGAGGAGTTTATCTTTGTTTTGGAGGGTGATGTAGAGATTACCTACGGAAACACCAAGTATCAGCTTGCAGCCGGAGATTCAATATACTATGACAGCGTTCTGCCTCACGATGTACACACATTCATGTGCGACAAGGCAAAGGTGCTTGCAGTGGTATATGCTCCATTTTAGTATCATCTAATTCATATTTTTATGCAGGAACTATATGAAAGGACCTTGGGCGACTGGTTGGAATACTGGGCATCCAATACTCCTCATAATGAATTTATCGTCTATTCAGACAGAGATCTGAGGTTTACCTGGTCGCAAATGAACGAGCGTGTAGACAATATGGCTCGCGGCCTTATCTCCATTGGCGTTGAAAAGGGTTCCCATGTTGGAATATGGGCTAACAATGTACCGGATTGGCTCACTCTCCTTTTTGCCTGTGCAAAGATAGGGGCAGTCTATGTTACCGTAAACACAAACTATAAACAGACAGAGCTTGAATATCTGTGCAGCAACTCAGACATGCACACACTCTGCATCATAAACGGAGAGAAAGATTCCGATTTTGTTGAGATGACATACAACATGCTGCCTGAACTTAAAACCTGTGAACGAGGAAGACTTGTGAGCAAGCGTTTCCCATGTATGAAGAATGTTGTGTTTATAGGTCCCGAAAAGTACAGGGGGATGTATAATACCCAGGAGCTGTTGCTTGTAGGCTCCAACTATACGGAATCTCTCAATGAAAAGTTCAAGGCACTAAAAAGCTCCGTTTCATGTTATGATGTTGTAAACATGCAATATACATCCGGTACTACCGGATTCCCAAAAGGGGTTATGCTTTCGCACCACAACATAGCCAATAACGGGTACCTTACAGGCGAGCACATGAAGTTTACCCATAAAGACAAGCTGTGCTGTTGCGTTCCGCTGTTCCACTGTTTTGGAGTTGTACTTGCAACCATGAATGTGCTTACACACGGATGTACCCAGGTTATGGTTGAGCGTTTTGACCCTTTGGTGGTTTTGGCATCAGTACACAAAGAGCGTTGTACCGCTCTGTACGGAGTACCTACAATGTTCATAGCAGAGCTGAATCATCCTATGTTCTCTATATTTGACCTTAGCTCCCTAAGGACAGGCATTATGGCCGGCTCTCTATGTCCTATTGAGCTGATGAAAGAGGTAGAGAGCAAGATGTACATGAAGGTAACCAGTGTGTACGGACTTACCGAAACCTCTCCCGGCATGACCGCCTCACGCTTGGATCAGAGCTTTGAAGAGCGTTGTACTACAGTAGGTTACGAGTTTGAGAACACCGTTGTAAAGGTGATAGATCCAACCAATGGAGAGGAATGCAAGGAGGGTGAACAGGGAGAGCTTTGCAATAAAGGTTACAATACCATGGTAGGATATTATAAGAATCCCGATGCAACCGCAGAAGCTATAGACCAGAACGGATTCCTGCATTCAGGAGATTTGGGGGTAAAGGATGAACACGGAAATTACAGGATAACGGGACGAATAAAGGATATGATTATAAGGGGTGGCGAGAATATCTATCCACGCGAGATTGAGGAGTTCCTGTACAAATATCCTGCTGTTAAAGATGTGCAGGTGGTTGGTGTTCCGTCTCAGAAATATGGAGAGGAGGCAGCCGCATTCATTATCCTAAAGGAGGAGTACTTACAGGAGGGTGTATTGGAGACAGAGATTAAGGAGTTCTGTAAGGGTAAGATTGCACGCTACAAAATACCTAAGTATATCTTCTTTGTAGATAACTTTCCTCTTACCGGCAGCGGTAAGATTCAGAAGTTCAAGCTGCGGGAAATCGGTGCCGAACTTATAAAAGAACAGTAACAAAAGAAGTTGTATAAAAAGTGGAATTTCAAGGCTTGCGAAGCGTAACGCAGAAATTACCTTTTTATACAACTGCTTCTAAAAGGAATACCTACAAGCGAGGGTAACTCTTTTTAGTCTTTATCTTAGTGTTGCACCAAATTTTGCCTCAAATGATTTGAGCAGCTTCTCCATGATTGCATCAACAGTCTTGTCGTTGAGCGTCTTCTCCTCATCCTGAAGCACAAAATTGATTGCATATTGTTTCTTTCCATTAGGAATCTTCTCTCCTACATACACATCAAACAGATTTACCCGTTTAAGGAGCTTCTTCTCTGTTGCGTATGCACATTTAATCATCTCTGAGTATGTGACATCTGTATCAACCAACAGGGCAAGATCTCTGCTTACCTCCGGATACCTTGGGAGTTCCTTGTACTGTACCTTAATCCTCTTAACCGCCTTGAGCAACAGATTCCAATCTATCTCCGCTGCAAAAACAGGTTGTTTAATACCAAACTGGCGCAAACGTGCAGGTGATACGGTTCCCATAACGGCAATCTCCCTGCCTCCCGGAAGAATATAGGTAAGCCCCTCTGAATATATATCCGTTGGTGCAATACCATACTCCAACTGTGTAAGATGTATGCCATATCTCTTTAGAAGCAGTTCAAGGTATCCTTTAAGTGAGAAGAAGTGGCCTCCTACGGTGTTGTTCCTCCACCCTTTGTAACCGTTTCCTGTAAGGAAGAGTGCTAATTTAGGCTCCTCCCTGTAGGCATTAAGATGCTCCTCCCCTGCATGATACGAATATACATGCCCAAATTCATATAGTTTAAGGTCTGAGGTCTGTCTGTTAATATTATATGCAATAACCTCCAATCCTCCCATTACCAAGGTCTGTCTCATTGCATTGAGGTCAGAACTCAAGGGGTTGAGAATCATAACGCAATTCTCTTTGGGGAATCTCTTTAGATTTGCATAATAATCTGCCTTTGTAAGAGAGTTGTTCATTATCTCCATAAAACCGTTTGCAGAAAGGAACTCAGATGTAAGCACCTTTACACGCTCCGGATCGGGATTAGGAGTTGTATTTATAGAGACTCTCATCTCATCGGGAAGTTCTACATTATTATAACCGTATATTCTAAGAACATCCTCAACAACATCACACTCACGGTAAACATCAACCCTATAGCCGGGGACTTTAACTGTACAGCCGTCTGCTGTCTCAGAAACCGTCTCCATCTCCAAATAATTGAGAATCCTCTTTATTGTCTCCTTGCCTATCCTCTTGCCTATAAGATTCTCCATCCTTTCATAATTGAGCTCTACAACCTTTCTCTCAAACGGAACGGGAATGATATCTACCATGTTGTCTATAATCTCCCCTCCGGCAACCTCCTTTATAAGTAGCGCCGCCCTCTTAAGGGCATAAATGGCAAGTTCGGGATCTACCCCTCTCTCGTAACGGAAAGAGGCATCTGTTTTAAGCCCATGCCTCTTTGAGGATTTCCTTATGTAAACAGGATTGAAACAGGCACTCTCTATAAAGATATTCTTTGTCTGCAACGTAACACCGCTCTCCTTGCCTCCAAATACACCTGCAAGGCACATTGGCTTGTGATTACCGTTGCAAATCATAAGATCCTTGTTGCTGAGTTTTCTCTCTACTCCATCTAAAGTGGTAAAGGGGGTGCCCTCCTCACAGAAATCCACAATTATGTGATTGTCTGCTATCTTGTCTGCATCAAATGAATGAAGCGGCTGCCCAAGCTCCATGAGAATAAAGTTTGTAACATCTACCACATTGTCTATAGAACGCAACCCAACCGACTGAAGTCTCTTTTTAAGCCACTCTGGAGACTCTTTTACCTCTACATTTTTAATTGTAATTCCGGCATATCGGGTAACACCTGCAACCCCCTGTACGTCAACTGTAACAGCTCCCTCTTTTTTGGAGCTGACCTCTTTCTCAAAATCTGCAACAGAGGGGAGCTTCATCTCTCCTCCCATATTGTTTAATCTGAGGTAGGCGCTTAAATCTCTTGCCACTCCTATATGTGAGGCTGCATCTACTCTGTTTGGTGTAAGGCCTATCTCAAAGAGGGTGTCTGTTTTTAGATTGAGATACACCTTGGCAGGGATACCTACAGGGGTATCATTGGGGAGTACCATTATTCCGTCATGACCAGAACCTAAACCAAGCTCATCCTCTGCGCATATCATACCAAAAGACTCAACCCCTCTTATCTTTGATTTTTTTATTTTTATCTCCTCTCCGTTACTGAATGTAAGTTTTGTATTTAATGTTGCCAACAGCACCTTCTGCCCTTTTGCCACATTTGGGGCGCCGCAAACAATCTGCAGCGGCTCTGCCTCTCCAATATTCACCTTTGTAACATGCAGGTGATCTGAGTTCGGATGAGGTTCACACTCTATAACCTCGGCTGTTACAACACCTTCCAAGCCTCCGGGAATCTCCTCTATTATCTGTGAGTGCTCCACTTCAAGACCTACAGAGTTTAAAATTTTCTCAACTTCTTCTGCTCCAAGATTTAAATCTAAATAATCTTTAAGCCAATTATAGGAAACGTTCATATTTTTATGTAATATTATCTCTTTGTAAATAGTGTGTCAACAAACTCTCTCTTGTCAAAAATCTGCAAATCCTCTATCTTCTCCCCTACTCCAATGAATTTTACCGGAATCCCAAACTGGTCTGATATTCCAATAACCACCCCGCCTTTTGCCGTTCCGTCTAACTTGGTTACAGCTAAGGCTGTTACATCTGTAGCCTTGGTAAACTCTTTTGCCTGCTGATACGCATTCTGGCCTGTTGAGCCATCCAATACGAGAA
>CAVIKQ010000026.1:0-3321 GCA_963643305.1 Eggerthellaceae bacterium | reverse complement strand
GGAATAACCTTACGCATTACATTCCTTATCTTGGTAAGTTCATTCATAAGATTAATCTTGTTGTGGAGTCTGCCTGCCGTATCTATCAACACCACATCTGCATCCTGCGCCACAGCGCTTTTGAGGGTATCAAATGCTACAGAGGCCGGATCTGCCCCCATCTCCTGCTTGACAATGGGAACTCCTGCCCTCTCGCTCCATATTACCAATTGGTCTACAGCCGCAGCGCGGAATGTGTCTGCCGCTCCAAGTACCACCTTTTTGCCGCTCTCTTTAAGTCTTGCCGCAAGTTTGCCTATTGTTGTAGTCTTGCCTACACCGTTTACGCCAACCACCATTATGACGTATGGCTTTTTGGAAAAATCAAATGGTTCCTGTTGCGGCCGGCTGTTGTCCTCCAATAGCTTGCATATCTCATCCTTTAAGATAGAATACAGTTCGGCTGTATCTATGTACTTCTCTGTAGCAACACGCTCCTCAAGATTGTCTATAATCTTTAGGGTGGTATCAACTCCTATGTCAGATGCTATCAAAGCCTCCTCTATTCCATCCAAGACCTGCTCGTCAACTCTGGATTTCCCTGCAATAGCTCTCTGTATCTTATCAAAAATACCTGTTTTTGTCTTTTGAAGACCGCTGTCTAAAGATTCCTTTTCCTCTTTGCTTTTCTTCCCGAATAATCCTAAAAACGCCATACCTACTATTATTAGTATTAATTTGCAAATATAGTTAAATCCCCCCTTATATAATCCTTTTAGGCAGGAATATCATAAACGGGATACTTAATAGAAGAGGGGGTGACCCTTGTTAGTCATCCCCCCTTTTATATGATATACAAAGCGACCATTTCCCGTTCGCCAAATAAGCAGAGCCAAACCTGTTTGGTCCATGCCATGACGAGGAAAAGCCGCACGTGAGTAATCTATTTCTTGTTAAAGAAATCTTTAACCTCTGCTACGTTAACCATATTCTCTTGAAATACATACGCACCGGTTCTCTCTGATTTAACCATGCGGATGCACTTTACTCTGTTTCTGAGCTGTGACTTGTCGCCACTAAATGTTGCAACTGCTTTCTTTGCCATTGTTTGTAAGTTTTAATGTTATTTAATCTCTCTGTGCAAAGTTACCTTCTTTAGGAAGGGGTTATATTTTTTGCGCTCTAATCTCTGTGTTGTATTCTTTTTATTCTTGGTGGTAATATACCGAGACATGCCTGGTACTCCACTCTCTTTTTGCTCAGTACACTCTAAGATGACCTGAACTCTGTTTCCTTTCTTTGCCATTTCTTTAATTCTTTACACTAAGTAACCCATCAAAAACAGGGATTACCTACCAAGTTAATAATTTATACTATGTCGATTAAACCTTTAGCTTTAGCAACCTTGATTGCTGCATCTAAACCATTCTTGTTTATGGTTCTGATGCCGGCTGCTGAAACCTTTAGTGTAATGAACCTCTTCTCCTCCTCAGACCAAAATCTCTTTGTCTTGAGGTTTGGAGCAAATTCACGCTTTGTGCGGCGTTTTGAATGGGAAACATTGTTTCCAATCATTCTCTTTTTACCTGTAATTTGACAAACTCTTGCCATTTTTATCTATTTTTATTATTATTCAATTAGTTATGGGAGTGCAAATATCCCACTTTTTTTCTTAAATCACAAACAGCCGTCAGACAAACCTAAAGAGCCTGCTCCATCTTATATTCTTTGGAAAGCTTTTGTATTTATCTGTAGAGAACCAGACAATTGATGGGGTTCCAACAATGTGATTCTCAGGTACAAAGCCCCAATATCTGGAGTCTGCCGAATTATGTCTGTTATCGCCCATCATAAAGTAGTAATCCTGCTTGAATGTATAGGCTTCCTGCTTCTGGCCATTGATAAAGATATCCTCCCCTTTTACACTGAGAGTATTACCCTCATATACAGTTATTATCCTGCTGTAGAGCGGAAGATTGGAAGTTGTCAGCCTAACACTCTTCCCTGCCTGAGGAATCCAGATTGGGCCGTAGTTGTCTCTCGTCCATTTAAATTCCGGTGAGAATGGGAAAAGTACCAACGGAGAATCGGGAAAATCGGGAGGATAGAGATCTATATTAGGTCTTACCTCAACCACATTCCCAAGTTTTTCAACCAAGGCAAGTTCCTTTTTTGTAAGGGCAAGCTCATGGTAGCCGGGGAGCGAGGCATCAAAGTATATCTCCCCCAAATTCATTCCGTTGTCGCTAAAAAACTTCTGGTTAATGGCTGTGCCGTTTGTATAAACGGTATATGAACTCTGTATTGTTTCAAAGTCCTGCTGTTTATCTCCATTTACATAAACATCACCGTTTATTATGCTCAGACTGTCACCGGCAACAGCTACGCATCTTTTAACGTAGTTGTCTTTTCTGTCTACCGGTCTCACTACAACCGGGCCGAACATCTTTATGGTGCTCTCCCTGCCGTTGAGACGGACTCTCATATAGTAGTCATCGGACGGTGCGCCTGTAAGTACTGTATCTCCGTGAGGAAAACCGAATACTACAATATCATCTCTTTTTACACCTCTAAAGCCTTTAAGTCTTCTGTAATCATTCTCTATTATTGTAGAGTATGACTCACCGCCTATTATTGGCATTACATTGTGTACAAGTGGGAAAGATATTGGTGTCATGGGAACTCGAGGCCCGTATTTAACCTTGCTGACAAAGAGATAGTCTCCAACCATCAATGTCCTCTCCATAGAGGATGAGGGTATAACGTAAGCCTCAAAAAAGAAGGTTCTTATAAAAACAGCGGCAATAAGGGCAAAGATTATGGCATCAACCCATTCTACAATGGCGTTCTGTTTTGGTGCCCTGCCATCCCTACCCGCTCTCTTGCGCCAGAAAGCCCACCTTACCTTTTTGGTTACGTAAATATCAAAAATTACCGGCAGAAGCAATAGCCACCAATAATTTCCGAGCCAGATAACCCAGACAAGATACAGCCCTCCCCAAAGAGCAAATTTAAACCATCTATTTCTAAGAAACCCCAAGTTCATTCCTAAATTTTTCCTACTTTACAGAATTTATAATAGCTTCAAATGCCTGAGGATTGTTCATAGCAAGATCTGCAAGCACTTTACGGTTAAGGCCTACATTGTTCTTAGACAACTTGCCAATGAATTGAGAATAGTTCATGCCATGCATACGCGCAGCAGCATTGATTCTCTGAATCCACAAAGAACGGAAAACTCTCTTTTTGGTCTTACGGTCTCTGTAAGCATAAGTCAAACCCTTTTCATAGGTATTCTTGGCAACTGTCCATACATTAGCTCTGGCAAGGAAGTTACCTCTG